>DNYO01000194.1 GCA_003506795.1 Deltaproteobacteria bacterium | reverse complement strand
CAGCTCCGTCTCGGAAAGCACGGGGCTTCCCTTGGATCCGGCGAGGTGTGCCTTCGTGATCAGCTGTGAGAGGTTTGTGTATCCCCGGGCGTTCTCCACAAGGAGCGTCAGGTGGTTTTCTCCTTCAAGGGTGAGCTCTGCACCGATGATGGGTTTTATCCCCGCTTCCTTCGCTGTTCTTGTAAAGACGCAGGCGTTATAGAGCCCGTCATGGTCCGTTATGGCAAGGGCTTTCATGCCAAGGCAGGCAGCCCGTTCGACAAGACTGCGGGTTGGGGAGGCCCCGTCGAGAAAAGAAAAATGTGAATGGGTATGAAGTTCGGTATACATGAGAGCACCCCCTTCAGACGGTCCAGTTTTGCCGGTACCATGCACCGCCCGGCAAATCCTGAAAGACGGTGATGCGGCTGCCGCTTTCGAGCTCAAGGGTGTAATACATACGGACGACAGGCTTTTGCCACCAAGCGTCGTCGACGCGCCAGATGTTGATGATCTGCCCGACCTTTTGCCTTTTCTTTTTAAAGGTGACCCGGACCGGCAGATCGTTGACCGTTGTTACTTCCACACGTTCAGGTTCAAAAGGTGAAGCTTTCATGGTTCGACAAAGATGAACCTGTCATCGGGCAGAAGGGCGCCGCTGTCCTTCCTGACGGCACGGGCGAGGGGCATGGCGCCGTATTTCGTCTTCAGGAATCCGCTGACGTCCTTCATGCCTTTTTCAAGGCCGGTGCGCGACCGGAAGAGTTTTTCCTGCCTGCCGCCGTAGTTCACAAGGGCACCGGCTCGTATGCTCATTATCCGTATGGGACTTGCGAGTTCAACCCTCTCCAGGGCTGCCATGATCCTCCGCAGCATCTCTTCCTTGTGGGCCGTGGGTGCATGCATGAAAAACTGCTTCTCGAAAAAGGTCCTGTTCTGCAGGTCGAATACAAGCTTTATGGTACGGCACGCCTTGCCCAGTTCTTCAAGCTCAAGGCAGAGTCCATCGAGAAGCTCGAGAAGGGCCGCCTTGATCTCCTGCCGTGAATAGACCGGTTCATCGCAGACCAATTCCCGGTCTATATCGGTTATGGAGAAGGCGCAGGGGATTCTGCCGCGCTCTCCGACACCGTTCGAGATCTCCCACAGCTCTTTGCCCGCGGCGCCGAACTGGGATGTGAGGGCGCCAAGCGTGAAGGCGCCTATCTGCCCCAGTGAATTGAGGCCAAGGAGGCAGAGCCTCTGGCGGACATCGTCAGTGACGGGCAGGCGGGCGATGCCCAAAGGGGAGAGAAATGTCTTTTCCATACCGGAAGGGATGACAAGCACGCCGTTTACGGCACAAAGCGCGGCCTCAAAGGCCATGAACCGGGAATTCCCGACGCCCGCTTTCACGTGAAGGTGAAACCGGTCCGATATCGTGCGTTCGAGGGCCGAGGCAACCTGCTCTTCGCTTTTATACATACCGGGGAGCCGGGTGATATCGAGAAAGACCGTGCCCGTCTCTTTAGGCTCCATGCGCAGGGTTATCGCCGCGATGGAAGACAGGGCCTCTTCCCAGAGGAGAGCATACTCCCTTCTTTGCGCAAGGACGGGGACGGCATCGTAGCAAAGATGGTATGCTTCCTTGAGGGGCATTAATGGTACAACCCCCCTTTGAGCAAGGTCTTCGGAACAATCCAACACAAAACCTTGCTCCTGCGGCATACCGACGACTACAACAGGTCTGTTCCTGAGATCGGGGTCCTTAAGATATTCGATCTGGAGATAAAAATGAGGGATATGAACACAGGCCACTCTCATAAAGATATAGTAGAACATATGTACTAGGTAAGCAAGAAGTTTTTGAAGAATGTTTCGGGTTCGGGACTTTTTTCTTTTGTTTCCTTCTTCCCCGTAGTACACTTGTTCTAAAGGGAGGGACGATGCCGAGGAAGACGAATACCAGGGAAAGCATACTCGAGTTTATCAGAACATTCCGGCGGGACAATGGCTATTCACCCTCCGTGCGGGAGGTGGCCCGTCATTGCGGGATAAAGAGCCCATCTGTCGTGCAATACCACCTGGATCAGCTTCAACAAACCGGTTTCATTACAAAGGACAAAGACAGGTCCAGAAGTGTCGGGGTTGTCGGCGAGACGGGTCAGGCGGCAGAGGTGCCCCTCCTCGGTGTTATAGCGGCCGGTCAGCCCATAGGGGTCCCGTCAGTGGATAAATGGAGTTCTGAGGCGGAAAGGATGATCGATGTGCCCCGGGAGATCATGAAGGGCAGAAAGGACCTCTTTGCCCTTCGGGTCAGGGGGAACTCCATGGTGGACGCTATGATAGCCGATTCGGACATTGTGGTCATGGAACAGGCCGACACTATAAAAAACGGCGACGTGGCGGCATGCTGGCTTGAGAACGAGCAGGAGGTCACCCTCAAGAAGGTCTTTTTCGAGAAAGACAGGGTCAGGCTCCAGCCCTGTAACCCCTACATGCTTCCCATGTACCACGATGCCGCCAATGTCAGGTTTCAGGGAAGGGTAGTAGCCGTACTTCGCATGAATCCATAAAAGAATGTTTCATGTTTCAAGTTTAACGTCCAAAAACCTGATAATGTCTTTTTATGGTTTCATTTGTGATGCGGCGAACTCCCAGTTTACCAGGTGATCGAGAAAAGCCTGCACGAAGTCGGGACGACGGTTCTGATAATCCAGATAGTAGGCATGCTCCCAGACGTCACAGGTCAATAAGGCTGTCTGCCCGTGCGCGAGGGGGGTATCGGCATTGGACGTTTTTATGATCTTCAGTGTGCCCCCTTCCTGTATCAGCCATGCCCAGCCGCTTCCGAATTGCGAAACGGCCGCGGCCTTGAAGGCCGTCTTGAATTCATCGAAACTGCCGAAGGATTTTTCGATCCCTTCGAGGAGGCGCCCGGTGGGTTTGCCTCCCCCGCCCGGTTTCATGGATTGCCAGAAAAAGTTGTGGTTCCAGACCTGAGCGGCGTTGTTGAAAACGCCGGCCTCGTCCGGTTTTCCCGTACTTTCCATGATGACCTTCTCGATGGTTTGTCCCGCCCACGCAGTCCCCGCCGTCAGTCTGTTCAGATTATCGACGTAGGCCTGATGGTGTTTTCCATAGTGAAAGCTCATGGTCCGCGCGGATATATAAGGCTCCAACGCATTCTGGGGGTAAGGCAAGGCCGGTATTCTGAAGGCCGGCACGGCGGTGGACGTCGAGGTCTGCGCCGCTCCGTTCACGAGAACGAGGGCAAGAAATGCCGGCAAGGCTGTCATGAGAAGGCAGATCTTTACGATGTTCCAGCCGCGGCCGGATGTTTTTCCCTGGTGATTTTCCTGTTCGTTGCTGTACATGGATCCCTCCTTGTGTTGCTTTGAAGCGTCTCGGGTCTGAATGTCGTACGGCTGATCTCATTTCCCTGATGTACGGAGAGGACGAGTCGCCTGCCGCCAAAGTAAATTGTATCACAGGGGCGGGATTCAAGGTGACGTGTCCCTGCCGCGGAGCCTTGTCAGGCGCGGTGGGTACATCCTTATCTCCTGTGATTATTTGATAGGTTTCGGGTTGTAAAGCAAAAGCTCGTTCGCCCTGGAGCCGTTCTTGATCAGTGTTTCTTTCGTAAGGAAATCCTGCTTTTCAACATGACAGACCTCGCATGAGCGGGTCCGTTCGGTACGTTTCTTGATGTTATGGGTAGGTGTGCCCCAGTAATTGGGGACGGAATCGTATTTTTCCATCGCGATTCCGGCACTCGCAAAGGTGTCCCGGACCGTGGGGGTGATTCGCAGGGTCGTGACGGTCTTTTTGTCTTTGGGATTCAAACCCAGGAAGAATCCGGGTTTGGGGGTCGCTCCTTTTCCCAGATGGCAGTCAGTACACTGGGTATAAACACCGCCCGCATGGCAGGCGTAACAGCTTACCTTGTCCTTGTGCTGTGCATGGGACGTCTTTGCCTTTTGAGTCTTTTCGCTCCCCGGCTTATGGCAATTCGCACAGGCCGGCTTCTCCTTTACATCCGTCTTCGATGTGTAAACTACTCCTGTGCCATGGAACTCGGCCTTCTTGTGGCAATCGAGACAGGTCATTCCTTTCTGGTAATGGATATCGGCAGAGCCGCCGAAATCTCCCGTGAATTCCGGGTATACCCGGCCCCCGTGGCACGTGGCGCAGGTCTTTGTGTCATCCCTGGCGACGAATTGGTGGCCTTTGAGAAGTCCCGTGCTCACGCCGGCTACGCTGGGGGACATCACGTGGCAGTCGCCGCAGGAGGCATGGCAGCTTCTGCAGGACTGCTGAAAGACCTTCTCATCGAATATTTTCTGTTCCTTGGCCGAGAACCTGCCGGATACTCCCTGTCTGAGTCCGGCGGTCGTGAAGTGGAGAGAATCCTTGTATGTTTTTGCGATCCCGTCATGGCATTTCCCGCATAACCCGGGATCCGTTGATGGTCTTTTTACGAATCCCGTATGGGCCTTCTCCCGGGAAGACGCCTTTTCATTGCCTCGATGACAGGAGGGGCAGCCCCCGCTGAAGTGAGGGTCCGTATCGATGAGCTTCCGGTCAACCATATAGCTTTTGTATTGAGACTCCGCCGGCACCGACGGAGGAGCCCCCGCTCACCCGACTCCTTCCGAGATATCGACCTTCACCGGGCTGTGAAGGCTTTTGAGTATCCTTTCGTTCGTATGACAACTAACGCACCCGCTTTCAACGGCATCGAGAGGGTGAAGGAGCCAGGGGCCTGTGAAAATAGCAAGGGCAAATGCGATCGCGGACGACGGAACCAAAATGCGGGAGAGGTATTTTTTCATGAACGCTCTTAAAAAAAATGGTAGTAGTCCGCACGGCCTTTGTCAAGCCGCTCCATGCGTCATACATGCGGGAACGCCTGATATCAAACGGTTTAGAATTGAGCGAAAAGGGCGGGGAATTGTATACCTCCGATAACAGTGTCCCTGTATTTTTCACTGATCGATCGCCGGGCTTCCGCAAGGTCCGGCGATCTTACACCGTTTTCCATGGAGCAATACGTCTCGACATAGGCCGTCAGGTCGTCGACAGCCTTGATCATGGCCCCGTCGCGGGGATTGAAGTGACCCTGGTTATACTTGCGGGATATGGTTTCGGTGTCAGTCCTGATGACCTGGTCCTCAAGGGTGACAATGCTCGTGAATTCGTCCTCCGTGAAGGTCTTCATCTGACTGTGCCAGGAGGCGGGGATGAGATTGAACACCTCCTTGTCCATTTGTTCCTTCTCATAGGCCTTGATGAGGGAGTCAAGGCCTTCGATGGAGCGCTTCACGGGGGATATGATGTCCCGGGTAAGGACCTCGGGCAGATCATGGAAAAGGCCTGTGAAGTAATTATTGAAACAGCGTTTCGGACAGGCTCCTATCTGCAGAGAGAAGAGGTAGGAGAGGACGGCAACGATGAGCATGTGGCCCAGCACCGACGTGCGGGGTATCATGTTGAGATGGCTCCAGCGATACTGGAAACGCAGCTGTCCGCAAAGATCGAGGAAGTTCCGGTATTTCTCATAGAGGGCAAGCTGCTGGATCCCGGCAAGGTCATAGTAGCGCTCCTGCTTTTGCTGCAGGAAATTCTTTATGTCCGGGATCTCATAGCCCGTCGGATTGGCCCTTTCGATAATGTCAAATTCCCATCGGGTGGCATAGAAATGGGCCGCGTTGATGATCCTCTGGTTGATGGTGGTATCGGTACCGGAGAAATAATTTTTGAACCTCTGGAGAAAGTCAGCGCCCAGAGGGGATATAACGGGTTCCAGCTTTTTATATACCCACCTTGTCAATTCCTCATATTTCTTTCTGTCTTCCTTGATCCTGTTGAATATCTGGGGCTTCAGGTCCGTTATAACGAGGCGCTCCAGGAACTCGAAGAGCCCGCCTTCGATAATTTCAAGCCAGTCGAACCCCTTTTCCGATTCTTCGAATTTCCCGAGGAAATAGGCTATGGTCATCTTGTGGGCCTGCTTGTCAAGCTCCTTGAGTTCCACGGGACGTATCTTGTCGTTCCACCGCTGCATCGCGGCGGCGCTGAATATCTCGAGAATAAAGGATTTGGTCATGAACTATTTCCCCCTTGCGCCCCCATTACCTATAACCCATTACCCATTACCTGGCAATCAAAAAAGGCCGCCCGAAGGCGGCCTTTTTTGATTGCATCTCTTTCTTTACGCCTTAGCTATTTCGAACGTAATCTGGCCATCATCATACTTGAGGGGCCGTACTGTGACGTCCATGCCGATCTTCGGCTCGCTGAAGTCT
>DNYO01000059.1 GCA_003506795.1 Deltaproteobacteria bacterium | reverse complement strand
CCTCTCTTTATTGCCTCCAGCGAGCCCCCAAAGGGGGTGACGCGGGCGTGAGACAAGGTTTTTAAGGTCGTTTGCTACGGGATAAAGGTGAGACAGTCTTTTGGAAATGGGGGATTTGGGCAACAGGCTGTGAAGACTTGAAAGGAAGACGAGGCCGCATTTATGCGGCGGATTGTCGATCGGGTAGGTCCCGGATGTTGCAAAAGATGGTGACACATATGATAATAACTGGAGGATCAGCTTCATGCTCGTGAACTTTGGAACTGCAAAACTTTCTCCCGGGAGGATATCATGCCCCTTGCTTTTCATTCCCTGAGTCATGGAGAGGTAGCGTTCGGATTTTTTAATATCGACACGGACATGATGCTTCTCGACGTCCATTTTTTCTTTGCCGACGATCTATCGGCCGCCGTCGGCGATATGGCATCAGGCCGCGATGATGGAGCCGCCCGCGTCCGGCTCAATGCCTATACCCTCGATGCGGCGCTGATCGGCAACCTCATGGGGGCGATACGCGGCATCGATCTTCGGGGGTTTATCGGCGAGGTCTACAGGCGCTTCCCCTTTCCCGCGGAAGAGGAGAAGTTCAGGCAGCAGCCCGAAGGTTTTCAGAACCGTGCCATCATCGAGGAGATCGTTAAGAAATATGCCGGTATGCGGCCCATCGACATTTTCACGGACGGTGTCCGTAATACCGTCGATTTCGGTGGCTACCTTTTTAACAGAGAAGGGTTCCATGCGCTCGTCCTCTATCTTTGGGAGGGGGGGTATCCCCGGTGGAGAGACAACCTCCGTCCCGCCTATGTGATGGAGATGAAAGAAGCGATCCGGAAGTCCGAAAACCGGCTCTTCACCGGCCTTAGCGCAAGACTGGAAGAGCCATGAGTCCGGAGTCGGGGGCGAGGAGAAAGGAAGGAATGTTTTTACTCTTTACTCCTGACCCCTTACCCTTTACACTATATGACGATGGAAGAAAAGAAAAGCAAAGAAGATCGCTATAACGAAGCGCGCATTCTACACAAATCTCTCGACGAAAAACTTCAGACGCTCCAGGCGAAGCCTTACCTCACAGAGGATGAGGAGCTTGAGATTAAGCTTCTCAAGAAGAAGAAACTTTACTTCAAGGATATGATGGAGAAGATCAGCCAGGAGACGTAATCGTTCCGAAGACACGCGTCTTCATCCTGACCGGCCAGGAGGAGGGATTTCTAAGTTTGCGCCAGCTCAGGCGGATGAAGTCAATCTCGTCCCTGCCGAGGGTAGCCTCTCCGTAAAATTCCCTGTTGAATGCTCCCGCGATGGACTCTATTTCGTGTTTAAGTGATGGAAATATTCCTGCGAGCCGGCAAGAGAATTCCGATGGGGTTTCGCTCGGGTCCGGCTGTACACCGCTTCGCCGCGACCAGATAGTCAGGGCCCGATAAAAATCTGCCGCCGTGGTGTATCCCCCAAGAAATCTCCGCGCCTTTCCAGCGAAAAGTGCGATAAGATCCCGAAGCCGCCGCACCAGATCGGAAAGCGACCGGCGCTTGACATCGGAGTGGTCCCGGGCTGTGCGCGAAAAAAGCCATCTGACGACATAGAAAACCGCGACGGCGGTCACGACGAGTATGGTAAGGCCGAGGAATGTCCCGAAGAGCCATGCCAGTACTTTGCTCACGACCTCAACCCATTGCGCGTTGTCAGATTCGAAAAAGGAGCCGATGCTGCTTCCCGAAGAGCCCGATGGACCATCGCGCATCTTTGCCTGCCTGGGCATATAGAGAAGTTTGATAAACCACAAAAAGATGGAGCCCAGCGAAGAAGTCCCGCCTTTTAAGAGCCCGTAGCCGGTTCCGGCGGCCCGTGCCAGCGGTTGTTGAAAAAAGACGGCGACGCTCATCACACAGAGAAGAACGGCACTGATGAAGCCCATCACCACACCCAGCCTTCGCCGGCCCGAAACAAGGCCCGGCGAGTGTGCGCCGTTTGCCCGGGTCATCCCCATGGCGACAAGGCCGAAGAAAAAGAAGACACAGGCCAGCAGTCCCGTCAGATTATCCCCGGTGGATGGATTACCCTTTACCACAAGGGCCAATTTGATGAGGAGAATACTGAAGAATGCCGCAAGGCCCAGATCGAAGCGGGAACAGATCTTCTCATGTGTCTTTGGTCTCGCAGCGAAGAAGGCACCCCCGAGCCAGATCGCCGAGGTCCAGAAGAGGGCGGCAACCAGCGCGAACCATTCCATTGCGCTGTGCCGGGCCCCAAAAAATTCCATGAGCCACTGGGTGTTAAAGAATGCACCCGTGGTACCGCTCATGATGTAGATTGTCCTCAAGGCAGCCGATACAAGCCCGGTCGCCTGCAGTAGTCCGATCGCTATGACACGCAAGCCCCTGCCGGTTGAGATGCGGGTGAGCACCGCGGCGGCAGCGAACATCACAGCGGCATCGGCAAAGGGGAAGCCTTCTCTCCCTGCTGCGATCATGGCGAATATCGTCCACGCGTAAAGCCACGAGAAGTCCATGACGGCGCCGCTTACGAAAACCAGTGTCTTTTCAAACCGCCTCATGCCCGGCCAACCTCTCCATCGTTGTCAACGAAAATATCATCGATGGCGCGGATTGAATTTCGCTGCACTGAACGTGGAACATTTACCCCATCCGAAGANNCATGCCTCTCATCGCCTCTATAAGGTCACGGCCCTTTTCCATGCGGATCCTCGCCAGGATCTCGAGGATCGAGGGCAGGTGACCCGGGTCTCTTCGGACGGCCCTGAAGAAGGTATCCTTTCCCGTCAGGGCCGCGTCGGTGATGAAACCCGTGGCGACACCTTCTCTGTCAAAGAGGGCGGCGAGAGATGCCACCGCCTCCAGGCTGCGTTCGAATCCTTCAGACTCCCCCGATCGCGCGAACTCCTCCACTGCAAAGATCAAGAGGACCTTTTCCTGCTCTGTGGGCTCGAAGACCTTTTCCTGGAGGACATGTCGCCGGGCGCTTGCCTTCCAGTGTATGAATCTGGCCGGCCGGCCGAACTGGTAGTCGTGGGTCCCGAGTATGTACACCGGATCGCGCACGGGACTTTCGTCCCCGGGGATTCCGAAAAAATCGCGGCGTATGATTGAAAAAGGTTTGAGCGGGACGAGCCTCGGATATACGATGATCTCATTATGATTTTCGATCTCCTGCGTTTTCGGAAAAAAACCGAAGAGATCACCACAGGTGAGGCCGACGGGTCCCGGCCGATAGACGCCGCGCCGCGGGCCCGTCAATTCCCAGTGGAAACGGCCGCTGTCATGCCACAACAGGCTTGATTCTCCTTCAAGACAGGTCTCAACGCCGCTTTCATCCCGGCGAAGACCGTTGAGGGGGATATTAACCTGAAACCACAAGGGAAGGAGGGTGTTGTTCCTCAGGATAAGGCCGAAATCGATGCGGTTGCCCGGGAAAACCTTGTACCGGTCGATGGTTGTGTGACAGAGTGTGCCCCGGCGGCCCAGTGTTGTCCAGAGCTTCGCGGCCCCGGCGACGGCAACGACGAGAAGCGTAAGTATCGACAGGTCCTTCTGTTTATAGACAAGGGCGGCTATGAGCAAAAGAATTGCCAGGATAAGGAAGGGAAGGGTTATGAAAAGGCTCGATACCCGCCGGTTTATGTCTTCCATGATCGATGCTAGTCCCCGGCGTCCGTCACCGGAACAGAAATTTTTTCGAGAATCTCCTCAACCACCTGCTCCTGCGATCTGCCCTGGAGACGCATCTCCTCGTGGAGTATGAGACGATGTGCGAGGACGGGGGCAGCGAGATATTTGATATCGTCGGGAAGGACATATTCACGCTGTCTCAGGATAGCCATCGCCTGTCCCGCCCGCATGAGACCGAGCGATCCCCTGGGACTTGCGCCGAGATGACATGACGCGTTGTCGCGGGTGGCACGTACGACGTCTGTTATGTACTTCCTCACATGCTCGGACACGCGAATTCCCTTTCGGACCCCCTGCAGCCGGGAAACCTCCTCGGGAGCCGCAACGGCGTCGAGTACCTGCAAGGGATCGCTTTCCTGAAAACGCTTCAGGATTGCCACCTCTTCATCCTGTCCCGGATAGCCCAGATGAACGCGCAGAAGAAAACGGTCGAGCTGGGCTTCCGGCAGAGGGAAGGTGCCTTCAAGATCGATGGGGTTCTGAGTGGCCATAACGAAAAAAGGATGGGGAAGGGGGTATGTCTTTCCGTCTACGGTGACCTGCCTCTCCTCCATGCTCTCAAGGAGGCTCGATTGCGTCCGTGGTATCGTGCGGTTGATCTCGTCCGCCAGAAGGACATGGGTCATCACCGGCCCGAACTGGAAGGCAAACTCACCCTTGCGCTGATCGTAGACATTGAAACCCGTGATGTCCGACGGCAGCAGGTCCGGTGTGAACTGAACTCTTTTGAAGGATGCCCCGATGCTCTTTGCCAGGGATTTCGCTATCAGTGTCTTGCCGACACCGGGAATGTCCTCGAGAAGCACGTGACCGTCGGCGATGAGCGCAACCATGAGAAGCTCGATGGAGTTCTCCTTTCCGACAATGACACGGGACATATTACCGATGATTTTGTTACAGAGATCGTAAGGCATGGTTGACTCTCCGGGGCAGGGGGTATGGGGCAAGCATTAGAACGCTACAAGCATAACACAGACGATCCATATTGTAAAAGGTTGGCCCGATGTTTTATGGCATGGATATTGCTTTTATCATCCTTAGAGGCAGGAGATGCTGGACAGGATACTCGTAAAGGAGATTATAAGCGTACTGATGGGAAGCGCCGTCTATCTCGGCCTGACAGTGCCGGAAAGGCTGAACATCGTAAAACATTTGCTGCAGCGCATGGCTCTGCAGGATGGTTCAGCTTTCCTTTCAGGGTCCCGGCCAAAGAAAGATGCGTAAAGTGCACCGTCCTTTTTTTCAGTACGTTTCGTCCCGTTTTGCAAGACTGAGGAAAGAAATGTCGATTTCACGCCTCGGAAGAAACACTATTCATCGTCAGTCATTGAGGCCGCCAGGAAGCCTTCTATCGCTTTGTTGACCTGACCCGGTTTTTCGATCATCACCATGTGCCCTGTGCCTTCGACAAGTGCGAGACGCGCCCCGGGAATGGTTTCCGCAAGATAGCGGGAATATTTGGGAGGCGTAAAACGGTCATCCGCCCCGCAGATTACGAGGGTCGGAACGCGGATCGCCTCAAGGGATCCCATGAGATTGAAAGAATCACAGGCGGTAAAGTCGTCGAAGATGGTACGGGCATCGTTCTTCATGTATTCCGCAAAGACCCTTTCCTTCAAAGCCGCGGGTATTGAGGCGGAAAACGCTGTATCGACGATCATCCGCGCTGTCTTTTCCTTATCTTCAAGGACACCTTCGAGTATCTCGGGATAGACCTTAAGACGCGCCCCGGTCCCGATAAGGATGAGGCCTTTGAGGAGCCCGGGATAAGAGATGGCCATCTGCATGGCAACCGCCCCTCCCATGGAATGGCCGGCAATATATGCCGGACCGATCCCGTTATCCTCCAGGGTTCTTTTCACCGCCCGGGCATAGGCCTCGATGGAGCCTGACGATTTTCCGTCCGATCTGCCGTGGCCCGGAAGATCGATGAGGACTGTCAGGTTTGTCTTCTCAAAATATGCCTTCTGAGCGAGCCAGGAAAGTGTGGAGCCGCCCGCGCCATGAATAAAAACGATCGGTATTCCCCTGCCGTATGTCTCGATGTTCATGTCATGATCTCCTGTCGCCAATATTATATATGATGGCGTTTACATTTCCTTACATTTTTTCTCAATCGGTAAGCGATATGTGGGTAGCCGCATCTTTCTTGTAGTATCGGCCGCCCGCACAACTGGTGTATGATATATTCAGATATACCTTGTGGAACAGAAATTGTGCATGACCGGAGGTCTTGATGAAGGTGCGTTTCTGGGGAACGCGCGGGTCGCTGCCGGCGGCCGCGGACACCCTGAACCTCAAGCCAAAGCTGTTGGAAATCCTCAAAAGGTCACACAGCCGGACCTTGCTCACTGACCTGGATGTCGACCAATTCCTCGATAAAGACTGCCCCTTTTCCCTGGCGGGCTTTTACGGGACAAATACCAGCTGCGTGGAGTTACAGGGCGGCACCGCGTATGTCGTGTGTGACACCGGGACGGGCATCAGGGATTTTTCCCGTCTTTTCGCCGCGTCGGTTGCGAACGTTCCCGAACGTCCTCAGAACGTTTTTCATATCTTCATTTCCCATCTTCACTGGGACCACATCCAGGGTTTCCCTTTTTTCATGCCCTGTTATGTACCAGGCAACCGGATTGTTGTCCACGGCTGTCATTCCGGCATGGAAAGGGCCTTTTCGTATCAACAGGAATATGCCAACATCTCCATGCCCATAAGGGCGGATATCAGCTTTAGAAAACTTGAGCCGGGAGAGCAATATGATATTGCCGGCTTTCAAGTAC
>DNYO01000295.1:602-11273 GCA_003506795.1 Deltaproteobacteria bacterium | reverse complement strand
AACGCACCTGCCGCCGGAATTGAGACAGGAGATCGAAGAGGCCTATCGCCGGCCCCGGGTCCGTATCGCCGAGAATGTATTTGACGATCCGATCCTTGGCAGAATCGCCAGGAATCTCAATTGGGATCAATGTTCGATGATGCTGGGCAGACTTATCATTGACGGCAAGTACGTTGGCGCCTTTGGCGTCAGGGCGGCGGGGTCGGGCCGCTACACCGAGGATCACGTGCGGCTGTGGTCCCTTGTCAACGAACCTGCCGCCATCGCGCTGGCCAATAGTCGAAGACTGTACGAGGTCACGGAGCTCAAGGATATGCTTGCCGATGACAACCGGTATCTCCGGGATGAACTGCGAAAGAACACCGTCGAGATCGTGGGGGCCGATTTCGGGTTGAAAGGCGTGATGGAAAGTGTAAGAAAAGTGGCACCCCTTGTGAGTCCTGTTCTTCTCGTCGGCGAAACGGGGACCGGCAAAGAGGTCATTGCCAATGCCATTCACAACCTGTCCCCGCGCTATAACGGACCGTTTGTGAAGGTCAATTGCGGGGCAATCCCGGAATCACTCATCGACAGCGAGCTTTTCGGTCACGAAAAGGGCGCCTTTACGGGGGCGCTGGCGCGCAAGAGAGGGCGTTTTGAGAGGGCCCATGGCGGCACCATCTTTCTTGATGAAATCAGCGAACTTCCTCCCCATGCCCAGGTGAGGCTTCTTCGCGTGCTCCAGGAGAAGGAGATAGAACGGGTGGGTGGTACGGAACCCGTCAGGGTCGATATCAGGATCATTTCGGCGACAAACAGGAACCTTGAAAGAATGGTTGAAGACGGTGATTTCCGGGGTGATCTCTATTTTCGCATCAAGGTATTTCCCGTCGACGTTCCTCCGCTCAGAGCGAGAAAGAACGATATACCCGCCCTGGTCCAGCATTTTATCCGGAAGAAAAGCCGGGAGATGGTGCGCCATACCATACCTGCTCTTGCCCCGGGGGCCATGGATGCGCTCATGACATACGACTGGCCGGGGAATGTAAGAGAGGTCGAGAATGCCGTCGAGAGAGCCCTTATCCTTTCTGACGGAAAACCGCTTAAATTTGACGGAATCCTGGGTGTTTCAGACGCATCCCGGGACCGAGCCCCGTCGATATTGGAAGCGAGCCCCGGTTTCCTGGCGCTTCATGATGTGGAGGCGGAACATATAAGGCGCATTCTGCAGAGCGCCGGCGGCAGAATTGAAGGCCCCGGGGGAGCCGCCGAACTCCTCGGTATGAACCCCGGAACACTCCGCCATCGCATGAGAAAGCTTGGCATTCCCTTTGGCAGAAAGTCGCGGGCCTGAGGATGTCGGAGAATGGCAACGGGATGGTCATTCTTCTTGACCATTTTTCTTCACTGTCCTTTTGACTTCATAAAAAAAATGCACTATACTGAACGAGCGTGTTCGGCCTCGTAATTGAACAAAAAATATTTTCAAGCTGTGAAGCGCATTGCCAACGGCGGTTGTGGGTCGCGGGGAAGATTTCTGTCGGTTCAGGGGATCCGGGCACGATACGAATATCTTAATACGAACAACGGTCGATGTCGACGAAGTGAGGTTTTGCATGACGTTGAAAGAGGTTCAGGAGCTCCTGGAGGCGCAGGTGCTTTGCGGGAATGATGAGTGTCTCAAGCGCGGCGTCAGTATCTGTTTTGCCTGTGACCTTATCAGTGAGATGCTCCTTTATCTGAAGCCCCATTCACTCTTGGTTACATCTTTGACCAATGCCCACGTTATTCACGCGGCACAGGTAATGGACGTCAAGGCAGTTCTCTTTGTCGGGGGACGCAAGCCCGACCAGTCTGTTATCACGAGCGGAGAATTGAACAAGATTCCCCTGCTCGCCACCCAACTTCTCACGTTCGATTGTTGTGGCCGGCTTTACGAGAAGGGTATTAAGACAGATAAGCAATAGCCCGGTTAGAGGAACCCTAACCACATGGTTGACAGCTTAACGTACACCCCGCAGATTACGCTTGAATTCAAGATAGGCGAGAAGGATTTCTTTGTTGCCGGAGAGTGCGCGTCGCGGGTAAAAAAGACTCTTCAGCAGCTGGGACTCAAACAGGATGTCATCAAGAGGATCGCTATCATTATATATGAGGCCGCGATGAATGTAGCCATTCATGCAACTTCCGGAATGGTTACCGTCCACGTCGAGCCCGACGCGATCACGATACGTACGGATGATGTGGGGGCCGGCATCGAAGACATCGATCTCGCGATGAAGGAAGGATATTCCACGGCAACCTACGAGATCCGGGAGATGGGTTTTGGGGCCGGTATGGGCCTTTCCAATATAAAACAATGCTCCGACGACCTCAAGATCGAATCAAAGGTGGGCGTGGGAACGACTCTTAACGCCAAAGTCTATTTTCAAGATCAGGCGAGGCAGGCTGACGGGTAAGCATGAATACGTATTTCCATTCCGTTACACTCGACACGGATAAATGCAAGGGCTGTACGAATTGCATAAAACGGTGCCCTGTGGAGGCCATCCGCGTGCGTGACGGCAAGGCGGTGATCGTTGAGGAGCGCTGCATTGACTGCGGTGAGTGCATCAGGGAGTGTCCCAACCACGCAAAGATAGCCGTTACGGACAGCCTGGCGAAACTGTCTGAATATAAATACAATATCGCCCTGCCCGCCCCGTCATTTTTCGGCCAGTTCAAGGAGCAGGTCAATATCGAGGATGTGCTCTACGCCTTCCGCGGCATAGGTTTTGACGAAGTCTTTGAAGTAGCGCTGGCGGCGGAGATCGTCGGTCACAGCGTTCATGAATTCTTGACTGAATATAAGGGCAAACGGCCCATTTTTTCTTCAGCCTGTCCGGCCGTGCTGCGCCTCATGCAGATCAAATACCCCGACCTTTTGGACCAGGTAGCCCCTTTTCTGACTCCCATGGAAGTGGCGGCGCGGATCGCAAAGGAGCAGGCGTCGCGAAAGACGGGCATTCCCTATGAAGAGATCGGTGCATTCTTCATTTCTCCCTGCCCGGCGAAGGTCACGGAGATGAGAAATCCCATGACGACAAAGCATTCCGCGGTAAACGGTGTCATCGGGGTAAACCTTATATATAAGGATATCATCAGGCATCTTGGGGACAGGACCACGAACGGCGGGCCGGACAAACTGCAGCGCGCCACCAAGTTCGGCATGGCCTGGGGATACGTGACGGGAGAGTCACGCAACATCGCGGCGGCCACCACGCTTGCCGTGGGGGGTATCCACAATGTCATCAGTCTCCTGGAAGAGATTGAACGGGGCGAGCTTAAAGATGTCGATTTTGTGGAAGTTCAGGCCTGTACCGGCGGCTGTGTGGGAGGGCCTCTCAATATTCAGAATCTCTTTGTGGGCCGCATACGGCTCCGGGACCTCATAAAACGTTTCGGAACGCGGGAGGCGTATTTCACGGAAGCCGACCTTCAGGAGATTTACCGACAAAATCGTTTTGCCGCCACGGAACCAGTGGAGCCCAGGGCGATTATGACCCTTGACGAGGATGTCTCCCGGGCGCTCATGAAGATGGAGCGCCTCGACCAGATAACGGACGAACTGCCGGGCCTCGACTGCGGTGCCTGCGGGTCTCCGAGCTGCAGGGCGCTTGCCGAAGACATAATTCGCGGTATAGCCTTCGAGACGGACTGCGTCATCAAACTCCGGGAGAAGGTAAAGATACTGGCGGAGGAGATACTTGACCTTGCCCGGATCGTTCCACCCTCGATGAGCGATAATTCGAAAAAGGGCGACGTTGGGCGGGAAGATTGATGTTTTTCCACAAAAATTACACTATGCCGGGGAGGAAAAGATGACCGTTGGTGAACTTGCAGGGGTGCTTGGCCTGGAGGTGCTCACGGGTGATACCAACCTCGATAGAGAGGTACGATCCGGATACACCTCTGATCTGCTTTCCGATGTGATCGCCAACATAGGTGATGATGCTGTATGGATCACCATCCAGCGGCACGTGAACATCCTCGGGGTGGCAAAGCTCAAGGATGTCCCGGCCATCATTATCCCCCGGAAACTGCAACTCGAAGAGGGATTTATAACCAAGGCACGTCAGGAAGACATAGCCATCCTGAGAGGCAGCGCCTCGGCGTTTGAGCTTTCCGGTCTCATATACAACGAGCTGAAGAGAGGTTAGAGAGGGCTTGCCTGATTTTGCGTGCGATCTGCATATACATACCACCCTGTCACCCTGCGGGAGTCTCGACATGTCTCCCAGGGTCATCGTCGGGAAAGCGCGGGAAGCGGGGCTTGACGTTATAGCTGTAACGGACCACAACATGACGGAGAATACACCTTACGTGAAAGAAGCGGGCGAACGCTGCGGGCTTGTCGTCCTTGCCGGCATGGAACTTCAGACGCGGGAGGAGATACACCTCATAGCGGTTTTTGACGACTACGACAGCGCCTATGAGCTGCAGCTCATGATCTACGATCTCTTGCCCGCGGTGCCTAACGATGTCGAATTCTGGGGTGATCAGGTTGTGGTCGACACACAGGACACTATAGTCCGCAGCGAGGACAGGCTGCTTATCAGCTCGGCCCAGATATCCATCGAGGACGCAACCTCCTGGATAAAGTCCCACGGGGGTATAGCCATACCTTCTCATATTGACAGCCCGACTTTCAGTATAATCAGCCAGCTCGGTTTCATACCGGCGGACATTCCTTTCGATGCCCTCGAGATAAGAAACCCGGAAAATGCCGGCGCTTTCATGCCGTTCATTATGAGAAAGGATCTCCCCTTTGTGACATTCTCCGATGCCCACTACCCCGGGGACATCGGCAAAAGAAGGACTGTTCTGACCCTGGGCGCCCCCGATTGCGGGAACATCGAAGACGCGCTGAGGTTCATGGGCCGGCAGGCGGGGCCGCCGTCATGATGGAGGATATTTCATCCCATATCATGGATATAGTGATGAACTCAGTAACTGCTGAAGCAAAACATATTTCCGTCGTCATTGAAAAGGACCCCCGCACCTCGATTCTGGGCCTGACCATAGCCGACGACGGGGTGGGAATGGACAGTGAAACGGCGCAGAAGGTACAGGATCCCTTTTTCTCCACGAAGACGGGAAGAAAAGTGGGGCTCGGGATACCTCTTTTGAAAGGTACGGCCGAAACGACGGGCGGCAGTTTTGAACTCACCAGTGCACGGGGCGCGGGAACGACGATCAGGGCAACCTTCGACTCGCGGCACCCTGACCTGCCCCCCATGGGGAACGTCAGAGATACCTTCTTCGTCCTCATCGTGAGCCATCCCGACGTCGATTTCAACTTTCATTATTTCGTTGATGGCAAGAACTTTACGCTGGATACCGGGGAACTGAAACGCGAACTGGATGGCGTTCCCGTCAATCATCCGGAAGTCATCAGTTTCCTGAGCAAATATCTTGACGAACATCTATGATTTTATATAGATTGTTATCACCATAAGGAGGCCGAGAGATGAACCTTGAAGAGCTGAAAAAAATAAGGGAAAAAGCGCAAAAGGATGTGGAGTTGAGGCAGAAGCAATCGCGGGTGCGGATCGTGGTGGGCATGGGCACGAGTGGTATCGCGGCCGGTGCACGTGACGTACTCAAGACTTTTGTTGAAGAAGTGGGCAAACGGAACCTTGCCGACGTCATCGTGACGCAGACCGGTGAGAAGGGTCTTGCTTCACAAGAGCCGATGGTGGAGGTCTTCGAAGAAGGCAAACCCGCCGTGGTATACGGCAACATGAGTCCCGAGAAAGCAAAAAGGGTGGTTGTAGAGCACGTAGTCAACGGGCACCCCGTTTCGGAATTTGCCATTTAGGCAAACTAAAAAGGAGGCCGGCTTGAACAGGGAAGCTATTCTCAAGAAGTTTGAACCAAACCTCAGCAACATTCTCTATATTATGCATGATCTCCAGGACAACAATCCCGAGAAATACCTTGCCAAAGAGGACATCGAGGCCTGCGCGGATTATCTGAACGTTCCTTACAGCTACGTTCACAGCGTGGCGAGTTTCTACACTATGTTCAGTCTCAAACCGCGGGGAAGAAACATTATACGTATCTGTGAATCTCCACCCTGCCATCTCATGGGGGCGGACTCCCTTATCGATTACCTCAAAGGTTCGCTGAAAGTGGATATAGGAGGAACAACGAAGGACGGTATGTTCACGCTGGAATTGACAAGCTGCCTCGGCGTCTGTGGTGTGGCACCAGCCATGATGCTTAACGAAGAGATGTTCGGCAATCTCACGCCCGAGAAAGTCGACTCCATCCTTGACAAGAGGAGAAAAGAGATATGAACCTCGTAAGAAACCACGTATTGATCAGTATCGATGCAGGGACGATCATGGCAGGAGCCCGGGCGGTCGAGAAGGCCCTGGTGGACGAGATCAACAGGCAGGGTCTTGCAGGTGAGATAGCCGTTCTGGAGACGGGCAGTATAGGGGCAACCGGTCAGGGGGTTGTCATTGTCGTTTATCCCGAAGGTCTCTATTATGCGAACGTTACTCCTGAGGACGCTTCGGAAATCGTTGAGGAGCATCTGCTGAAGGGAAGGCCCGTTAAGAGACTCATAATGACGGAGATGCCCAGGCAGCAGGTCATCAGGAAAGAAAAGGCGGGTCTTCTCAAAGAGCAGGCCCGGATAGTGCTGCGCAACAGCGGCGTCATCAACCCGGAAAACATTGACGAATACATCGCCGAGGGAGGATACGAGGGGATCGAAAGAGCTTTTACCGAACTAAAGCCCGCCGGAGTCATAAAGGAAATCAAGGATTCCGGTCTCGTGGGCAGGGGCGGCGCGGCTTTTACGACAGCNNGCCGACGAGGGCGAACCGGGAACATTCAAAGACAGGCTAATCCTCGAAGGCGACCCCCACAAACTCATTGAAGGTATGATGCTGGCCGGATATGCTGTCGGTGCCGCGAAAGGGTTCATCTACATCCGCGGTGAATATGCCCTTTCCATCGAGCGCCTTGAAAAGGCCATCACACAGGCCAGACTGTACGGACTGCTCGGCGAGAATATACTCGAAAGCGGTTTCAGTTTTGATCTGGCAGTGATGAAGGGCGCGGGGGCCTATGTCTGTGGTGAAGAAACCGCACTCATAGAATCGTTGGAAGGCAAGAGAGGCCATCCACGGAACAAACCGCCATACCCGGTGACGGAGGGTCTCTGGGGAAAGCCGACGGTAGTGAACAACGTGGAAACACTGGCCAACGTGCCTGAGATCATCCGCAACGGCGCCGCCTGGTACCGGGGCTACGGTACTGACAAATGCCCCGGGACGAAGGTCTACACCATAATCGGGAACGTGGCGACGCCCGGCCTCATCGAAGCGGAGATGGGAACCACGCTTCGCGATATCATTTATGAGTATGCCGGCGGTATCAAGGAAGGAAAGAAATTCAAAGGGGCCCTGGTCGGTGGTGCCGCGGGGGCCTTCATGGGACCGGAGATGCTCGATGCGAAGATGGATTTCGTAAACCTTAAGGAATACGCGGCCGTACTTGGTTCGGGCGCCATTCTCGTTATGGACGAGAGCACCGACATAGTGGGCATGCTGCAAAGCGTGCTGCACTTCTTTAAACATGAATCCTGCGGTCACTGTGTGCCGTGCCGTCTTGGCACGAAACAGCTGGTTGAGATAGTCGACCGTATAGCTGGAGGAAAGGGGAAAGTCGAAGATATTGAAAGCCTCGTCAAGATATCCGAGGTGATGCGGGACACGTCGTTCTGCCCCCTGGGGCAATCGTTGAACCTTCCCATATCCAGTTCGCTTAAATATTTCAGGGACGAGGTGTACGGCCGGGTCCAGCAGCCCGCATGATCTGAATGGTCATCCAAGGAGGTGGCATAGAGACGCTATGATAAAAGCGACTATAAACAACGTGGAGATAGAGGCGCCCGAGGGGACAAGTATCCTCTGGGCGGCAAAAAAAGCAGGCTTTACCATTCCCACCCTGTGCAACCACCCCGATCTGAAGCCGGGTGGCCAGTGCGGTATCTGCGTCGTAGAGATAGAAGGCATACCCGGCCTGAAGAGGGCCTGTATGACGCCCGTGGGAGAAGGCTTCAAAGTGAAGACACATACGCCGAGGATCATGGCGACGCGCAGGCAGCTTGTCGAGCTTATCCTCTCCAACCATGATACAGATTGCCTGACCTGCGTCAAGAACAACAACTGCGAGCTTCAGCAGCTTGCCTCGATAGTCGGCATCAACGTTCACGATTACAGCAGATCCGGGGAAAGGCTTCCCATCGATCGGTCAAGTGTCTCCATCGTTCGTGATCCCAACAAGTGCATACTTTGCGGGCGTTGCATCCAGGTTTGCAGCAACGTACAGACCGTTGATGCCCTCGCCGTCAACCACAGAGGGTTCGACACGGTCATCACGACAGCCTTTGACGCAGGTCTCGGCAACAGTGTCTGCATCAATTGCGGTCAGTGTGTTGTTCATTGCCCCGTCGGGGCGCTCTACGAAAAAAGCGCCACCGAGGAGGTCTGGGAGGCTCTGCACGATCCCGACAAGTTCGTCGTGGTCCAGGAGGCCCCCGCGGTAAGGGTCATGCTTGGCGAAGAATTCGGTATGCCCACGGGCTCACTGGTCAGCGGCAAGATGCACGCGGCCCTGAGAAGGCTTGGTTTCGATGCTGTACTGGAGACGAACTTTACCGCAGATCTTACCATCATGGAGGAAGGCACGGAACTGATAGACAGGCTGACCTCCGGCAGGAACCTGCCTCTTATTACCTCCTGCAGCCCCGGTTGGATCAAGTTCATGGAAACCTATTTTCATGACATGATCCCCCATATGTCCACTGCAAAATCACCGCAGCAGATGTTCGGAGCTCTGGCAAAGACATACTACGCCGAGGTGAAGGGGATAGACCCCGGGAAGATAGTATCGGTATCCATCATGCCCTGCACGGCAAAAAAATTTGAGTGTCAAAGGCCCGAGATGAACGCGAGCGGTTACCAGGATGTCGATTATGTGCTTACGACGAGGGAGATCGGCAGGATGATGCGTGAGGCGGGCCTCGACGTAAAAGAGATGCCCGACGAACCCCCGGACGATATCCTGGGTGATTATACCGGTGCGGCTACCATCTTCGGCGCCACGGGCGGTGTCATGGAGGCCGCGGTGCGAAGCGCTTACCGTCTTGTCACCGGCAAGGAACTTGAAAACGTGGAGATAAAGCCTGTCAGGGGTCTGCAAGGCATCAAGGAAGCAGAGATAGATATCGACGGCACGAGGGTGAAGGTTGCCGTCGCCCATAGCTGCGGTCAGGCAAGAAAGCTTCTCAACAAGGTACAGGATCAGATCGCCAAAGAGGGAAAATCGGAGTATCAGTTCATCGAGGTCATGGCGTGTCCCGGCGGGTGCGTCGGCGGCGGCGGCCAGTCCTGGGGCAGCAACATGGCGAAGCGTGCCAGAAGAGGTGAATCCCTCTACGAGGAAGACCGGAGTCTTCCGCTGCGGCGTTCCCACGAGAATCCTTCCGTTCTCGCCCTCTATGAAAAGTTTCTTGAAAAACCAAATTCGGAGAAGGCTCACAAACTTCTCCATACACACTATTACAAACGGAGTACTGTGGACGGTAAAATAAAACCAGCCTCGTAAACTTGATAGCGAGTCCACTCGAAGGGAGGAAGTAAAGATGTCGCAAGAAAAGCAATGTCAGTGTGCCGAGGTTCAGGAGGAAGAGCTCTATCCCCGGCTGGAAGAAGTCATCACGGAACATCGTGGGAAGGGACAGGACCTCATCATGGTGCTCCACAAGGCACAGAACCTGTTCGGCTACCTTCCAAGGAAGGCTCAGGAAATGGTTGCCGAAGGTCTCAATGTTTCGCTCAATGAGGTCTATGGTGTGATCACCTTTTATAATTTCTTCTCTACGGTGCCCCAGGGAAGGAATAGTGTCAAGGTGTGTCTTGGCACGGCATGCTACGTGAGAGGTTCCCAGGAGGTCCTCGACAAAGCGCAGAAAGAACTCGGGATCAAGGTAGGCGGCACAACGGAAGACCGGCGGTATTCTTTGGACGTTGTGCGCTGTATCGGGGCCTGCGGCCTTGCGCCTGCAATGCTTGTCAATGAAGATGTCTACGGGCGGGTCAAATCGCCGCATCTTCCCGATATACTTGCGAAGTATGAATAAGGTTGAGGACTATGAGTGAAGCTGCAAAGTATGAGTAAGGAGGAAGGATAATCATGGAGGTATCTCGCGCTCACATATTGGTATGTGCCGGAGCTGCATGCGTCTCGTCGGGTTGCCGTCAAATCAGGGACGCTGTTGTCAATAAAGTAATCGAGCAGGGGCTGCAAAACGAAATCAAGGTCATAGAAACGGGTTGCATCGGCTCCTGTGACTTGGGTCCCCTGGCACTCGTCTACCCCGAAGGCGTGCTCTATCAGAAACTCAAACCTGAGGATGCCGAGGAGATCGTTACCGAACATCTTCTCAAGGGAAGGATAGTCGAACGTCTTCTTTATAAAGAGGCAACGACAGCGAAGACGATCCCTTCGATGAAGGAGATCGACTTCTTCAAGAATCAGATAAAGATCGTTCTTCGGAACTGCGGCGTCATCAATCCGCTGAACATTGAAGAATATATCGCCCGGGATGGCTATATGGCCCTGGGCAAGGCG
>DNYO01000295.1:0-562 GCA_003506795.1 Deltaproteobacteria bacterium | reverse complement strand
CCGGGCGCATTCATGGACCGCAGCGTCCTCGAAGGCGACCCGCACAGCGTTATAGAAGCGATGGCCATCGCGGCTTACGCGATTGGCGCCCAGCAGGGTTACATTTATGTCAGGGCAGAGTATCCCCTTGCCATCGAGCGCCTTAACTGGGCCATCGGCCAGGCGCGGGAATACAAGTTCCTGGGAAAGGACATCCTTGAGACGGGGTTCAATTTCGATCTTGAGATCCGTATCGGTGCGGGCGCATTTGTCTGCGGCGAAGAGACGGCCCTCATGATCTCCATCGAAGGCAAGCGCGGCGAGCCGAGACCGAGACCGCCTTTCCCCGTGGTCAAAGGCCTTTTCAACGCCCCGACGCTCCTGAATAACGTCGAAACATATGCCAATATCGCCGCCATTATCAACAACGGGGCGGCCTGGTATTCCCAGTACGGTACCGAGAAGAGCAAGGGCACCAAGGTGTTCGCCCTCGCCGGTGCCGTCAACAATACCGGCCTCGTCGAAGTTCCCATGGGCACTCCCCTGGGAGATATCGTCTTCAACATCGGCGGCGGCATCAAAG
>DNYO01000196.1 GCA_003506795.1 Deltaproteobacteria bacterium | reverse complement strand
TTGCAGCGTTCCTGATCTATATTGATCGTGCCTTTCATGGAAAATCGACCACCTCGTTATAATTGTAAAACGATTAAGATTAGCCCACGGGACGGCGCTTGTCAACGTTTTTGTAAATGCGGTTGCCCGCTGCGCTCACGACCTGGCGGAGAATTAAGTTGCAAACGGCGTCGGTACCTTTTATATTTATTCATACACAGAATGACAATCATATCTTTACGCAAAAAGGCCGGGAACTTTACATGGGGGCCATAACACCAACAGTAAAACGAGGCCCGCGCTGACAGGCTTCTGCGCCCTAACGGCCCGAAGAACAAGGGGATAATTTTTATTGCATTTGCGGGGTTATCTGTCTTAAGGTTTTATGAATGGAATTAAGGCATATTGAAACATTTCTCAAGATCGCCGAGCTCAAGAGCTTTACGAGAGCCGCCGATGAGCTTTGCATAACCCAACCCACGGTGAGCAAACAGATAGTCGATCTCGAGCGTTTTTTCGACGTAAGGCTCATCGACCGGACGAAACGCACCGTGACGCTGACCAAGGCGGGCGAGATCCTTCTCCAGTACGCCATCGACATCATCAACCTCAAGAAGGATACCATTGACGCCGTCGCTTCCTTCAGGGGCCTCAAGAAGGGAAAAATGACCCTGGGGGCAAGCACCATTCCCGGTATCTACATTATGCCGCGGCTGCTCAGCGCCTTCAAAAAAAGTTACGGCGGCATCAACTTCGAACTTGTGATCTCCGATACGAAGGATATCATCGAAAAGATGGAAAACGGCCTTCTCGACATCGGGATGGTCGGCGCAAAAAACGAGACCAGCAAGATCGATTTCAAGAAGCTCATAGACGATACGATAGTCTTCATCGCCCCGCCCGACTTCCCCGATACACTGACGCTTGCGCAACTGAAGGAGTGCCCGCTCATAGCCAGAGAACGTGGCTCAGGCACACGCAACGCCCTTGAGACGTCCCTCATGAAACTCAAGGATTTTCGCAAAAAAGGGCTGAATATCGTCGCCGAGTTGTCGGACAACGAAGCTATCAAGCAAGCTGTGATGAACGGCATGGGAATGGCCTATGTCTCGCGAATAGCCGTAGCCGGTGAAGTTTCGGCGGGCGCCCTTAAGGAGGTCAGGATCCAGGGCCTCCCCGAAATTAAAAGATCGTTCTTTACGATCACCCGAAAGGGAAAGACAATCCTTCCTCACGTGAAGGTTCTTATGGAAATTATCGACAAATGGAGAAAACATGAAAAAGCATAGTATCACGGCCATCATGTCTGCTTTCGCAATTATGCTGATGTTTGCATCGGCCTCTCAAGCGAAAGTCTATCTCGACGTTTATGGTACAACATTTAAGAAGATCACCATCGGCGTACCTTTTTTTAAAGGAGAAAAGGTCGCCGGATCTTCCGCAGACATGAGCGAAGTCCTGAACAGGGACCTGGACCTTTCCGGCTTCTTCATCACCGCGCCTGCCTCGCTCATCGATAAGGAACTTCTCGATGAGGGTGTCGAAAAGCAGGATGTCAAATTCACATCCTGGCGCTCCATTGGAATCGACCTTGTCTGCAAGGGGCGGGTACAGGTAAAGGACGGGGAACTGAGCCTCGAGGCCTTTGTTTATGATACCCTTGACGGCTCCATGATGCTGGCGAAACGTTACCGCGCCAAACAGAGTGAATGGAGGCGCGTCACACACAGGCTGGCGGACGACATCATCTTCGCCGTTACAGGTGAGAAGGGCATCATGAGTTCGCGTATACTCTTTACAGCAGGCCGCAGGAATCTGAAAGAGGTCTACCTTTCAGACTTTGACGGGCAAAACGTAACACGCCTCACCAATTACCGGAGCATCACCCTTTCGCCAACTTTGTCACCGAATGGGAAATATCTAGCCTACACATCCTACAGGGAAGGCAGACCCAATCTTTACGTCTCTGATTTCGACAAGAAGAATGAGATATTCGTCGATCGTTCCGATGGTATGAAAATCGGCACGGCATGGCTCAACAATTCGACGCTGGTCTATTCCCACACGTCGGGCAGGACATCCACCATATACACCTTTGACGTGGGGAGCCGCAGCAAAAAAGCCATTCTCCAGCGTGACGGCATCCTTACCTCTCCGGTGGTCGCACCCGACGGTTCGAGATTGATCTTTGTATCAGACATGTACGGAACACCGCAGATATTCTCGAAGGTCCTTCCGTCGGGCGAAGTAAAAAGATTGACCTATCACGGCAACTACAACAGCGCCCCCTCCTTCTCGCCGAAAGGTGATCTTGTTGCCTTCGTAGGGAAGATCTCCGGCGGATTCGAAGTCTGCACCATGAACCCCGACGGCTCGAATCAGAGGGTTCTTACCAACGACGGGACAGTCAACGATTCACCGCAGTTCTCACCCTGCGGCCGCTACATCATCTACACCTCTCTGAAGGGGGGCGTCAACAAGGTCAATGTCATGCTTTTCAATGGAGAGAACAAGAGAACTTTGCGATTCACCGACTTCGCGGAGGAACAACCGAGATTCGCGCCATAGGGGCGTAAGACAAAAGAAGGAAGGGAATACGTATTCGTGGAGGATATATGAAAAAGATCGTTGTTCTATTGGTAGCGTTGTTTTTTGTTGCAGTCGGTTGTGCACCGAAGGCTGTTCAGACCACACCTCCCGTAGGCTCGGCTGCAGGCGCCGGCGGCGACACGTCCCTGTCGGATAAGGACAAGACCGGTATCAGCGAGGAAGAACTCGCAAAGGCGGAACGCGACCGGCTCTTAAGAGAACAGGAACGTCTGGCCGGGATACTCAGAGATATTCTTTTTGACTTCGACAGTTACGCCGTCAACAGTTCGGAATTGCCGAAGATTGAAGGTGTAGGCTCTTTCCTGAAGCAGGACAGGGGAGCAAGACTCGTTATCGAGGGTCATTGTGACGAACGGGGCACCGTCGAATACAACCTTGCCCTCGGACAAAAACGGGCGGAGTCCGTGAAAGACTATCTTGTCAAAATGGGCATAGAGACGAGCAGGCTCCGCACTATCTCCTACGGTAAGGAGGTCCCCGTTGAAACCGGCAGGAGCGAAGAAGCCTGGTCAAAAAACAGGCGGGTCCATTTCAAGCTTGACCAGAAGGGGTAACGAGAAAGGGGTGAGCAAATGAACCACAAAACATTTACCGACGGCCACGAATTCTTCTCCCCGTCGCACGTTTCCAAAAGCCTGCTGGCTTTGCCCGTTTTGTTTGTCTTCTTGCTGGCCGGCTGCGTCACGACGGAAGAAGCTACCAAGCTCCAGGGAAACGTGAGCTCTCTTCAGGGGGATTTCTACCAGTTCAGACAGAGCACGGATGCCCGGCTTTCCAAGATTGAAAAGGAACAGGAGAACCTGAGTAAACAGGTTGTGAACATGTACTCTTCAGTCGACAACCGTGATGAGAAGATACGCAACATCATGGGAAAGCTTGACGAACTTGACTACCAGATAAAGACCTACTGGGCCGAAACAAAAGCCATGGCGTCGACAAAGCGCAGTCCCGAACAGCTCCCCCCGGTACTAACTCAGGGTACTCAGGGTACCCAGGGCACACAGGGTACTCAGGGCACCAGGCAGCCCACCAAAACCCCCGCCAAAACTGATG
>DNYO01000143.1 GCA_003506795.1 Deltaproteobacteria bacterium | reverse complement strand
CCAATTGATTAAGAGTCAACTGCTCTACCGGACTGAGCTAACGGCCCCTGAGATCGTTTTTATAACATACACGGGGGTTATGTGCAATACCAATTTCATTATTTTCACCTCGTGCAGAATCGTTCCAGTTTCACAAAAACGCAGTCGTGCTGGTATCTTGCGCGGCACAGGAAGCACTTGCAATAATATCCGTTTTGATAAGAGAGTTCTTATCGCTTTCTTATCGCGATCGTCTGGAGGCTATTTCATAAGGACAGCAATGCCGTCCCCGGCTCACGGTACTACATACCTTCCCCGGTAATTTGCTCCTGGGCCTGAACCTTAGGTTCGTAAAGTTCGAATATTCGTACGATGGGCGACCCTTTCAGCATGCCGCCCGCGACTTCCTGAAGTTTCGGCCACAGGCTTACTGTGGCAGCCTCGGCATCCCCCTTTGATTCCCACAGGCTTAGAGCACCGCATTCACCGGTTTCGTAGTCATTGAAGAACGTCGCGCCTTTAAATCCTTTCATGGTTTTGTAAATGGGGGCGAATGTATCGGCCACCATCTCCGCCGTTGACCGCATCCCAGGTCCAAAATTCACCACAATCAGTCTCGTGTACATGGGTGCACCCCCTTTCTTTCATTGAAAATAGCGGAACCCACCCGTATCTCATGCCTGTCCCATACCTTGTCCGAATATGGCGAAAAATCCAGTGCCGCGATCATCTCTGCCGGCATGAGCATCTTTCATCATCTCCTTCGCATACGATCTGTGTCTACTCCAAGTATAGCACCGCACCCGGCTTTGACCAGCGAGGCATTCGATGTCATAACGGGCCCAGCCCGTCGATGGCCCGACGCAGGGTCTGCGCGCTTTCTATCAGGGCCGTTCGTTCCCGGTCGTTAAGGGGCAGCGGCAGACTTGCCAGCACGCCCTGCCCGCCCAGGATATGGGGCCGTGAGAGAGTTACGTCGGAGATACCTTCGCAATCGGACATGAAGGCGCTGACCGTGAGGATGGCCCTGTGATCGTGAAGAATCACATCGATAATATGGGCGAGCGCACTGCCGATCCCGTAGTACGTCGCTCCCTTGCCGGAGATAATATGGTATGCGGCCCGTCTGACGTCCTCGCCCATTTTCTCTTTCTGCGACTCGTCAAGTTTTTTTTCCAGAAGACTGCAGATCTCATCGATTGTCAATCCCCCTACCCTTGCGAGCGACCAGGCCATTACCTCCGAGTCGCCATGTTCTCCAATCACGTAGGCATGGACGTAATTGCTATCAATATCAAGAAACTGGCCGAGAAGCGTCCTGAAACGGGCGGTATCGAGGACCGTGCCGGTCCCGATCACTCGTGACGAAGGTACACCCAATCCTTCGGCTATCCGGCTTGCAACGTGGGTCATCACATCCACGGGATTTGTGGTGATCACAAGGACCGTGCGGGGCGCACGTTCAAGTATCGCCGGGATAACATCCCGAAATATGGCGGCATTGTCAGCCGCCAGGTCAAGGCGCGACTGTCCGTCAAGCCTGCTTCTTCCGGCCGCTACGATGACGGCGGAACTGCCTTCGAGATCGGCATAATCACCCTGCCGTATGACAACGGAGTGGCCGAAAGGAACGGCGTGGAGGATATCGGCTGCTTCCGCCCGCGCACGCATCGTATTCTTGTCGACGAGAATGATCTCCGTCCCAAAACCTTTCATAACGATTGTGTAAGCGGCGGTCGAGCCTACAAGGCCCGCACCGATAATCCCTATCTTCATCGTCCCGCCCCCTCCATCCATGCTCTGTTTTTCATGATCAAAATCGGAAGACAGCTGCCGGCGACGGCACCCCGGGTACCGATCCGGGTGCAATATCATAAACAGCGCCGCCCTTCAGGTATGTGTACGCGCAGGCAAGGTCCAGAAGGTCTTCGTCATCCCCCGAACGGCTTTCGTGCACCTCGACCTTCCGGCTGGCCGGGTCAAACCTTCCCCATTGAGGCGCTCCGGGCGATACTAGAAGGGAATCGACGCGCCCGCCGAATGCTTCGGGCAGGATGGTTTCTATGTCACCTGCCGTACGGCCTGTACCGGCGAGATTGAGATACGAATCGATCGCTTCGTCACGGGCGGCAAGAAAATGGGAACCCATGACCCCGATAGCCCTCTCGTGAAGCTCGGCATCAGTCCGATCCTCGGGATTGATCGCGAGGTTCTCGCGGGCGAGATAGGGATAACTGTTTGCCTTTTTGTAGATTCCGAAAAGGTGATCGAGACCGGCGAAGAGAAGCGGTGCCTTTTCCTGTCCTATCACACCGGAGACCCCATGGTCGACCAACTTGAAGTATTGCAGGATGTTGCTTTTCTTGTCATCGATTCCCCCGCCCTGGCCATGAAATACAGCGATGCCTCTCCCTCCCGATTGAGGCGCATTCGTGTGATAGTGAAGCTGCTTCTGCTGTTCATTGTACTGCATGGCCTCATCGAAATTTTTCGGGACCTTATCCATGACAAGTTCGTTCATGCTGTGGCGGGAACACTGAAAAAACCGCGCCCCGTTGAGACCCAGGGCAAGCACGAAAAAGCGGCTGTCGTTGTAGACAAGACCGAGCACGGGCTTTAGATGGAAACGGCCCGACACTGTGACATTCTCATCAAACCTGAGAGGGAGGCGAAAGTAAAAAAGGTCCTTCCCTGATATGAAGGCGCAAAAACCCTCACTCTGAAAGAATGACCAGAATTGATTATCGCTGACGAGCGGCTTTATGGAAGACAAGAAGTCCTCCACCTGCCCGGAACGCAGGCGTTTTGCGTTGAGCTGCTCCTCGGCTTTGCGAACAAGGTTTTTGAAACGAATCTGGTTCTGTCTCTTTTCGGGACCCGTCCGGAAAGCCGGCATGTAAAGAGAAACGCACAGTTCGTCTCTGTACTCCATCAAAACGCTCAATTGCTCTTTCGAAAGAATATCCATGAATACCCACCTCTCTCTATAATAATGTACCCTGTTCAGACAACGCCGGATAACGAACCACCATCCAGAATGTTCAGGGATGCAAGGGAAGTGCCAGCGTCCAAAAGGCTATAAAACCGCATAGTTCACATATTTGAAGTACATCGAATCCCCAGCGGTGGGGTATTATGCCACAGAGAAGATGGTTTCGGCGAAACTTGAAACTATCTGCGTTTTGACCTATCTTTACTTCATGCATACGCCTCTGAAGTTTTCCATCATGACCTACAACGTGCACAGCTGCATCGGCAATGACGGAAAAAATATGCCGCTGAGGATAGCGCAGATAATTGCAGGGCTCCATCCCGATATTGTGGCGCTGCAGGAACTGGATGTGGGTCTTAGCCGCACGGGATGCGTCGACCAGGCGCGTATGATAGCCTGTGAACTGGACATGAACTTTCATTTTCATCCCAGCCTCTATATTCAGAAAGGGCGGTACGGCAATGCCATTCTGAGCCGCTATCCCATTCGACCCGTCAAGACTGGAGGCCTTCCTTCGCGTCGGAAAGAACCCCGCAGAGGGGCCCTCTGGGTTGAAGTCGACATCGACGGCCATAGCATACAGGTCATCAACACCCACCTTGGACTCACACCGGTCCGGCGCCGGACTCAATCAGCCGTCCTTCTGGGTCCCGACTGGCTTGGTAATCCGCGGTGCCGTCCTCCGATCGTGCTGTGCGGCGATATGAATGCCACTCCGGGATCCTACGTTCATCATGACTTTTCGCAAAAGCTGGCCGATGCCCAGCTCTCTCTCCCGGGAAATCACCGGCCCAGGAGAACCTGGCCCAGCATCACCCCATTTCTTCGGCTCGACCATGTCTTCCTTTCGCGGGAAATCGTGGTGAGAAACTGCAAGGTTCCTCGCTCCATGAATGCAAAAATGGCGTCCGACCATCTTCCACTGCTTGTGGAAGTGCAATTGCCCGACGGAAAGATTTAAATTTGCCTGTTATGACGAAACGGAGCCTGCATAATGTGCAGGATCTACCGAAACTGTTTGGCTTTGGAATAACGGTCGTAACGTTCGTGTCACCGGGGTCGGCCAGGGAACCGCTATTGATCCCGAAGCACAACGAAGAAAGTGGAACCCAACCTGTCGATCATCATGAGAACACCTTTTTCAGGCTCTGCTTTTTTCAGGACTGCCAGATAGTCTGTATCGTTTTTGACACGCCTGCCATTGACGAGGACAATGACGTCATCGGCCATCAATGATGCGGCATGGGCGGGAGAACCCATCTCCACCCGAGTTATAACCACGCCTTCAAGGTCGGGGTGGCCAAGCTTTTGCGCGATCCCTGGTGTTATTGTCCTGACTGCAAGCCCAAAGGGTCTCCTTTCTTCAGAGATGGTCACTCTAATAGTGCCGGATCGGAATTTTTCCTCATCCGTGGTGGTGATCGCGGCTGTAAAGCTTTTGCCGTTACGGATCCCTTCCACGTTTACAGTTTGCCCTATCCTTTGCTCCTGGATCGTGTTGATCACAAACTGTGTGTTGGCCGCCTGTTTTCCCTCAACTGCGACAATGATGTCGCCCGGCTGCAAACCGGCCATGTCCGCTGGACCCTTTTTCACGACCTGTCTCACCAGCGCCCCGGGGCCCTTGAGGTCGAAGTATCTCTTGATGTCCGGAGTAAGGTCCTGAAGCCCCAACCCCACCCATGCACGCAAAACCTTTCCCTGTTCAATCAAGTCCTGGACCACCCTTTTTACGAGGTTGATGGGGATTGCGAAGCCGATACCCTGACCCGGCCGGACCACAATGGAGTTAATCCCTATCACCTCCCCCCTTATGTTCACGAGAGGACCTCCGCTGTTTCCCGGATTGATCGAGGCATCAGTCTGGATCAGCTCTCCCAGTGAACTCATCCCGAAACCGGGGCGGCTTTTCGCACTGATTACTCCCAGGGTCACGCTTTTCTCAAAACCATAGGGGGAGCCTATCGCTATCGCCCACTGGCCCGGTTCTATTCGCTCCGAATCCCCCAGTGGCGGCACTTTGAGCCCGTGGGCCTTGATCCGCACGAGGGCAAGGTCCGTCTTGCTGTCGCTGCCGGCGACCTTTCCATCAAAGACGCTCCCATCGTGGAGCTGGACAACCACCCTGATCGCATCTGCCACGACATGATAATTTGTCAGCACATATCCATCCGGGGTCACGATTAGTCCGGAAGCCTCGCGTATTCCCGTGCGTTTTCCCGGAGACGTCTTGCGTCTCAGCAGTTCCTCAAGAAATTGCCGTATATTCTCTTCGTCAATACCCTCTTCCCCATCGGGCAATTGCAGTCCCTCCAGGACCCTCTCGGCGCGTATCGATACAACTGACGGTCCCACATCCCGCACAACCGCAACGAAAGAATTCTCCTCGGCCGCCGCGCCGGCGGGCGGCGTGATTGCCTGCGGACCGTCGACACCTGCCCACACACATCCGGCCTGCTGGGTTGCAACGCACAGAAATGCGAGAATGATCTTACAGAGCGTCTGACATGCCGGATATCTCTTCACCATGCGACCCTTACAGGAAAATTATTTTTCCGTCAACCGAACGTCTCTTGACTTTATCATGCCCCTTATCAATAAAACCGAGGGCCTCGAGTCCGCTGAGTACTCTACGGGCCCCGTCGGTGACGGACGTACGAGCTGTATCTATACGAACCTCCGGCGAGGAGGGCTTCTCGTAGGGGATGCCGGCGCCGGGCAAGCTTCTGATCTCGCCCCTGTCGGCTTTTTTCCAGAGCCCTTTAGGATCACGCGCCCGACAGAGCGCTTCAGGACAGTCAACGAAGACTTCGGCGAATTTCTCGATGTGCAGGCGGGCCGTTGCGCGGTAATATCGCCGCGGCGCAGTGGCGGATATCACGACATTGACCCCGCTTTCCGTAAGATGCTCGGCAAGATAGACCACGACGCCGTAGAACCAGTCCCTTTCTTCGTCCGTGTAGACAGGGCGCGGTGTCAGCACTCGTCTCAGTTCGTCGGAATCGAAAAGCACCACGGTAACGCCGCGCTCTGATAGTATCCCACACATCTTTTCCGCCATCACCGATTTTCCCGACGACGGCAACCCCGTGAACCATACCGCGAATCCTGATTTTGCTGCCGGGTTCATCGTCCGTTCCTCCTCCTGCTAAGCGATATAATCATTGACCTTTTTGTAGTCGAAGCGCTTTGTCTTCAATACCCTGTGAATGAAATTGAAAAGCTTCCGTCTCACATCATAAGAAATGTCCGGGTACCACAAGGGACTGGCGAGCACCAACGCCCGCCACGCAAACCATGGCTGTACCACGCTCTGAATTCCATCGTCGGGACGGAAGGCGAGATAGCTTTTCCAGAAGAGATCATGGAGCTCCTTCAGGGGGCCTTCAAGGCAGCCATACCGCTGCAATGAGAAAAAAAGATAATTGATTGCCATACAGCTCACGTCATCCGCGGCTTCACCCCAGGGGCCTCTGCTTCGGTCAAGGACCCAGAAAATATCTTCCTTCTCGAAAACGATATTGAAGGGATGGAAATCCCCGTGGACCTGGCAGAGCCGGCCCGGAACACTTTTCAGGCGCCAGCGCCACATGTTTGCCGCCTCTTCGATGGCACGCAAATCCTTGTCAGTGTTTGTCGCGGCATCGGGCTGGTAGCTGTCCGTAAGACCCATGATGCCCTCACCATGGCCGACGAGGTCCCTGAGCCTGCGTATCCACAAACGGGGTTCATCAAGCCGCAGCTGATGTATCTGCGCCAGATAAGAGGCCAGTTTCTCGACCCGTCGGCGATCAAGTCCGCCAAGGGTGCCGTCGTCGCGAATGCGCATCAGATCGTGTGCGTAGGGCACACCGCGTCGAAACGCCGTCACAAGGACCAGTTCCCTGGCATGACCCAGGGAGGTCATACTCCCGTCGTCCTCAAGGGCAGCCATATCAACGGCGGGGACATGGCGGGGCAGGACATTAAAGGTCTGATAGTCGAGCCAGACAGCCGCTGCCCTGTCGTCTTCCCGTTCCCTGCCGAATGCGTTGGGGCGAATCCGATGGAATACCAGGCGCTTCCTCTTGCCGCCGATAACACACAGGACAAGAATCGGGCGGCCATAACCGAATTTCTTCATCTCCTGGTCGGCGGCCGTTTTTCCCGATAGTTCCCGCACGTCTATTATCCGTACCCGTTCGGAAAACCGTTCGGAAAGATACCGGCCTATTTCACTTTCATTGATCTCCATTCGCGGTCTCGCCTGGCATTAAAGCAACATTGATGCCACCCGGACGGGCCGTCCTTGAATGCATGGTATCACAGGATATTATGATTTGCGGCCTTTTGTAATCCCTGGCCGTATCTGCCTCACCTGGGGCACTATGCCACAAGACCTGTCGGCTTCCTACCCATGTTTTCCGCGTAAACAACAGCGGTCTTCGCGGATCTTTATTATTACGGAGAACAGCTAGGAAATCCTTCTGGATACTTGTTCCTTGTACGGATCTCTCCTGGATTTAAGGCCTTCGCCGGAATCAGAAAGAACGAAAGGTTTCTGTCCAGAGAAAAAGAGGAGAGAGAAAAAAGGGGTGGGGGGTACGGCCCGCTGTAGCGTATTATCACTACCCGCGGTGCCGCCCCCTTCCGATAGAGGCTATTGTTATATTCCGGGCCGCTTATTCCGGCCGGGCCCACTCACGGAAACATCCCTGTCATTCACGCAGGACTTGGTCAACGGATCAGTGTCATTATATCTATGCCTTTAGCCGCTTTCTTGAGCAAACGACGGTTGTAGAGCACCACGTCATCGATTATTTCGCCGCATTTTATGCAGCGCCAAACCCAGATATGGGCACACATGCCATAAAACCTTTCATGTACCAGAAATGCGTTGCACCGGGGGCATTTGTGTGTCTCCTGCGCATCGAATTTGCTTTTGGGTATTCTTCTGCTCGTCGTACCGATTTTCCTTGCCATATTTCCTCCCTGTTCTCTTGCATCCGTCAATTCGCGGGCACCCCCCGGCGGGGACGCGTCCCCGATGAGGCAGTTCGGACCCAAATTGCAATTTGCACGCCATCGGTCCTGCAGACATGTGCCGGATGGCATAGAACGGCCCGCAGCAAGGGAACAGGATATCCGGCCCGGCTTCGGGCGCGGGATTCATTTGGGGCATAGCGCCCCGGTCGGGCAGGCTTTCTGCCCCATCTCTTTCCAGTCTGTCTTGTGATGGATTATTCGGATTTGAGCTTTCGGTAGAGGGTTTTTCTGTCGATACCCAGGATTTCCGCCGCACGGGACCGGTTTCCCCTTACCTCTGCAAGCACCTCGCGGACATATTCCTTCTCCAGGTCCAGAAGGGTATGGCCCTTCCCAACGGCGCGTTCAAGAAACGAATTGCCCATCGCCCTGGTCATAAGTACCGGCAGGTCGTCGGGGATAACAGTCTCGCCCCGGCATAAAGTTACGGCCCTCTGGATCACGTTCTCCAATTCCCTTACGTTTCCCGGCCATGAGTAATCCATAAAGATCTTCATCGCTTCTGTGGAAACATGGGGTACCTTCTTTTTGAGATCCTTGTTGAATGTGTTCAGAAAGTGCGTGACGAGGAGAGGAATATCTTCCTTTCTTTCCCGCAAAGGCGGAAGATCGATATCGATCACTCGTAAGCGATAATAGAGGTCACTTCTGAAGAGTCCCTCATCTATACGTGTCTGGATATCACGGTTTGAAGTGGAAATGACGCGGACATCCGTCGGGTAGGAGGTCGTGCCGCCCAGCGGGCGTACCTCCCTTTCTTCGATGACCCTCAATATCTTGGCCTGAAGCGATGGGGGCATTTCAGTCACCTCATCCAGAAATAATGTCCCCCCGGAGGCGCCGACAACAAGTCCTTCCTTATCGGTCTTTGCGTCAGTAAAGGCGCCCTTTCTGTATCCGAAAAGCTCGCTCTCCAGGAGGTTCTCGGGAATGGCGGCACAGTTCACGGCGATGAAAGGCCCGTTCTTTCTGACACCATTGTAATGAATGGCTTTTGCCACGAGCTCTTTTCCCGTACCGCTCTCGCCCGTTACGAGAACATTGCTCGATGTATCGCAGACCATCTCGATGAGCTGATAAATCCTTTGCATGAGAGGGCTTTTCCCGATCATCTTATGGAAGCTGTACTGGGATTCCAGTTTTCTTCTCAGGCCTATCACTTCTTTTCGCAGGGACTTTGTTTCGAGTGCCTTCTCGACGGCCAGGACCAGTTCGCTCATGTCGCCGCTTTTCGTTATGAAATCGTAGGCACCCATCTTCATCGCCTGCACCGCCGAATCGATGGACCCAAAAGCGGTAATCAGGATAACCGGGGTTGTCGGTGCCACTCTTTTTGTCTCTTCGAGAAGCTGCAAGCCATCCTTGCCGGCCATCCTGAGGTCGGTAAGGATAACATCGAAATCCACCTGATTTATAAGCTGTGATGCCGTCGTGCTGTTGCTGGCCACCGTGACGTCAAAACCCTCCGAGGTGAGTGTATCGCTCAACAACTGGCACCATCTCACCTCGTCATCGATTACGAGCAGTTTGCGGGAACGGTCCTTCATGTGATCACCTCTCCGATTGCGGGGGGAGGATTATTGAACGGTCGGTCGCCTCCCCGGGGTGTCGACCTGATGCATCTTCAAACCATTGTACCGGATTATGGTGAAATGGTAAAGAGACGA
>DNYO01000061.1 GCA_003506795.1 Deltaproteobacteria bacterium | reverse complement strand
CAACGACATTTTCCTCAGAACAGGCCGAGGATATCTCCGCGACCTTTTTTCGGCTCCAGTCTTCACGGGGTACATGCTTTACCTGCCTGGTCGTCACGCAGCCTACGAGCCGTCCTGACTCTTCCACAATGGGGAACATCTTGTAATGGTACCTGTAAACGTAGTCGTGCACGAGATCCGCTACCGGAAGCGACGGATTCACCGTGACGGGTTCGGTATTCATGAAACGCTCCACGGGCTCTCCCTCAAGGGCCTTGCGCAGGAGCAGTTGCTCATAGGCGGATCTGGCTGACCCGCGCAGGAACATACCGATCAGGAACCACCACAAGCCTCCGATAAAATTCCCCCGGAAAAACTCGAAGACCCCCAGAAGGATAAGGAAGACTCCGAACGCCGACCCGATCCTGGAGGAAACCCGGGTCGCCCACTTCAGGTCTTTCCTCCACGCCCACAGCGCCGAGCGCAGAATCCGCCCGCCATCCAGAGGAAAAGCGGGCAGAAGATTGAAGGCGGCCAAAAGGCCGTTGATCATGGCCAGATACATGAGGACCCCGGCGACTGGCTCCGGCACCCCGGATACAAGACCGATGGAAACAGTGACGTAGAATGCCAGGCTGAGAAGAATGCTCGATATGGGACCGGCTATGGCCATGACGAACTCGGCTTTCGGGCGCGGTGGTTCGTCAACCATCTGGGCCATTCCCCCGAATATGAACAGGGTGATCCCTCCGATGCCGATGCCATATCTTCTCGCCACAAGCGAATGGGACATCTCGTGGAAGACGATGGAAAAGAAAAGCCCCAGGGTCCCGACTGCCCCCATGATCCAGTATGTCTTTGTTGAAAAGCCCCTGTACTGCGCTGGGAAAAGCCCCATTGACAAAGACCAGGCGATCAGTATCGCAAGGACGGCCCAACTCGGGTCTATGCCCACCTCAAAACCGAAGACCTTGAAAAGTCTGATCCTTTTTTCAAACATTGGCCCTCCGCGTGATCGGCCCCGTTGCCCCGGGTTCATAGAAAGTCTAGCAATTCCGGTACCATATGGCTCCAGCCTCTCAATTGCGCTATCATCGGGGTTCGGCAGATCACGACACAAGGAAACCTGATGCTCGTATTGTGGAAACTTGCCCCACATTGCACCTTCCTGCCCCCATGAAAGGAGGTTTCAGGGTTTCGCGGTTTCAAGGAATTTTATTCATCTTTCCGGCGAAGGCCGGAACTCGGGAGGAGCTTTAAGCTTCGTTACGCCTTTCCGATGTTCTTTTCCATCGTCTTCCAGAACATCTCTTCCATGTCGGAGCCAAGCTGGAAGATACCTTCCTTTTGCATTGCCTGGACCCGCATGTCGTAAGTGTTTTCAAGCTGGGCCAGGATATCGGTGATCTCCGGGGAGTCCTTCAATTTCTCGGTAATGAGATCACGCTGGCGCATGGCTTTTTCAAAGTCGTCCTTATCGATGGGAATGTTATAGAGTATATTGAGCACCTCCAGCAGCCTGACCTTTCCCACATGGTCCTCTTCCATCACAACGTACTGGGGCAGGGAAACGATGAAAACGGTTGCGTCGATGCCCGATTCGGCGGCTCTTTTGGTGATAAGGTTCGCAAAGGTTGAGGGGCCGTGGTATGTGATGGGCATGGCACCCGCCATCCGGACATCCTGCAGCGCCCGCTCGCCCATTCCATATCCGCTGACCAGCAGAGGTCTCGTGTGGGGTACTATATCGTACATGCTCCCCAGGAGAATGTATTTGCTCGTTTTCAACGTCGTCAAAAGCTTTACAACAGAATCCACGTAAATATCCGCGTTGGCCTGAGGCTCCAGCAGATTGAGGAACACCAGGTCATTCTGGCCTCGTCTTCGTGCATAATGGACCGTGGTATTGGGGATCGTCATTTCGTTAATGCCGCCTTCAATGTCGATAGCGGGCCGGTATCGGGTAAAGTCATAAAAACGTCCGGGTCTGGCAAGCTTTCCCAGTTCAAAAGCTGTGAATTGCCTCTCCAGTTCCTTCAGGATCAGACTCCCAACATTGTTTACGTCTATCCATGGCCGCAATGTGGCGAGCACATAAGGCTCATTCAATTCCGGAACCGGATCAATTAACTCAAAACCACCTATTCTCACCGTATCTCCTCCAAGTTCATAAACTTAATGCCGTTCGCGCCAGTCTGTCAAGCCGGAAAGACAGGTCGCAGGACGACCCCGGATCCCGGATCAAGTCCGGGAGGACGGAAAAAAGGAGAGTCCGGTGGGACGGCAACAGATTAGACTGTCTTTATAAGTCTGTTGGCTATGGCGGCTATTTCCATGGCGAATGCGCCCCTTGGATAGCGGATTATGGCTGGAACGAGATCGATGGCGCTTCTCTCCACATCGGGGTGGCGGCCGATGCTGCCCAGAAGTTTGACTTCCCTGGCAAGCCACCTCCTGGCTACGTTTTGTATCTTGCCGGCCACTTCTTCCGGGCCGATGCCGTGGGGGACCCTGTTGACGATGAGATAGGGGTTGAAACCCCAGACAGCTTTCATCACCGCGGACAGATAC
>DNYO01000062.1 GCA_003506795.1 Deltaproteobacteria bacterium | reverse complement strand
GCGAGGTCGCCCATTCTGTTGGTGTAGCTGCCGTATTCGTTGTCGTACCATCCGAAGATCTTCGCGTGGACAACGGGGACTCTCATATTGCCCTGCGGAACGGCCTTGAGAAGCTCTTCCGGGACGTTGGGGATACCGGCGACATCAACATCGATGAAGGCTGTTCTCGTGTGGTTGAACTGGCCCTCGATGACGATGGCTGCATCCGTTCCGATGAGGTCCGTGGAGACGTTCTGTTCCATGGTGAAAATGACCAGATGTTCCGGATCGTTGTCAGCGGCCTTCTGGTAGATGTCATTAAGCATTTTGGTGGTCACGGATTCTTTCTTCCCGTCTGCGCCGGCGCGGACCTGAAAAGTGAGGTTGAGAACGATCAACGATTCCGTATTCGTCGGCACCCGTATTGAATCCGCCATGAATCCGATATCCTTTACCTCGGGTATGACCTGGATGAGGGCCGCCGCGGCGTTTGTGGAGGTAAGGATGATGTTGTTGAGGGTGCTTCTATTCTTCCTCAAGTCCTTTTCGCCCGCTTTCGGGGTCTTGTCCAGAATGCTCTGCGAGTTGGTCACCGCGTGGACCGTCGACATGGATGCCGTGAGGATCTTGCTTGTCGCCGCGTTGTTCAGGAGCGGTTTGATCATGTGTGCAAGGCCCGTCGTGGTGCACGATGCGGCAGAGACTATCTTGTGTTTCTTGTAGTCAAAGGCTGTGTGGTTGATGCCGTAAATGAGTGTCACCGCATCGTCGGGAATGGACAATGCCTTGTTCTTTATCTTGAAGGCCGACGAATTGATAACTGCCTTTGCGCCGCTTGCGAGGTGTCCTTTCAGAGCCCCGCCCTTGTCATCCGCCGGGATCGTCGGATCCTGAAATTTGCCCGTGCACTCAACGACGAGGTCTACCGAGTGATCCCGCCACGCGATCTCGGCCGGATTTCGGTTGTCCCGGAGGATCGTGACCGGGATGCCGTCGATAAGGAGCTTCCCTTTCTTTTCGTCGACGATCTCGATAATCCTCTTCGATTTGATCCCATAGAGAAAACGGTGAATGCTTCCGTACGTTGCGTCTTTCTCGATGACCTGGGCTATAGCGGGAAGACCGTTGCCGACGTCACGACCGAGATTGACAATAATTTCCTGAAAGTATTTCCGGCCGACATGGTGCCAGAGCGTCAGCTTTCCTATCCTTCCAAGGCTGTTGATTCCTAGAACGGGGCGTTTGTTTTCGAAGACTTCAACTTTACCCATGGTATTACCTCCTGTGTGTAATGCGAAACCTGCTCGATGTGGGGTTTGTACTCATCGTATGAAAGGGTTCTCCCTTCTGAGGGGAGACATGCTTTGATATACTTCCTATAACTTGAAAGGCTTACACGCCTCCCGGACCCCCAATATTACCAGAATTCCGTTCTCAAGTCAACGAAGCAGAAGCCTATCACAACGTCTGATCAAGCAACTGCAGGCCATGAGCAATGGTTTTTATTGAAATCAACCCGAGAAATGTTTATAATCAAAACCTAAATCGCCCCCGTAGCTCAGGTGGATAGAGCAATGGATTCCTAATCCATGTGCCGCATGTTCGAGTCATGCCGGGGGCATTTGATTTTATTAGGGATTTCGGTTATTTCTTCCCGCGTCTAGCGACCTTTCGCAGCGATCCCATTTGTAGAAGCTCCCGATATCATTATAGTTACTGTGTTAAGAAAGTGTACGAAACAGGCCAATCCACGCGCTGTATGTTCAGTGGCGCCAAGGCCTTGAGTTTATCAGAGTCTTGCCTACATTTTTTCCATTTCCACCACTCCTATCGGCAGCCGTCGGATGCGCCGGCCGGTGGCGCTGAAAATGGCGTTGGCGACTGCGGGGGCTATGGGCGGTACGCCCGGCTCCCCTACGCCGCCCGGAGCCCCCTTGCTCTCGACGATATAAACCTCTATCAGAGGCACCTCATCCATACGCAGGACCGGGTATGTGTCGAAGTTGCTTTGCCGGACACTGCCGTCCTCAAGGGTGATGGCCTCATGGAGGGCAGCAGACAGGCCGAAGACGATGCCGCCTTCCATTTGGGCCTCGATCGTGGAGGGATTTACCGTGCGGCCGCAATCTACCGCGCAGACCACCCGATGGACCCTCACTTTCCCGTCCGGCGAGACTGAGACTTCGGCAACCTCGGAGACGAAACTTCCGTAAGATTCGCACATGGCGATACCCCGGGCGCGGCCTGACGGCAGAGGGCTGCCCCAACCGGCCTTTTGCGCGGCAAGATCGAGGACACTTAGATGGCGTGGATGGTCTTTGAGAAGAGCACGGCGGAATTGGTAGGGGTCCCTGCGCGTCGCGTGCGCTATTTCATCCATGAAGCTCTCGACCATGAACCCGTTCTGTGAGTGGCCGACAGAGCGCCACCACTGGACAGGCACACCGACCATGGGACTGTGAAGGTCAACCAGCAGGTTGGGAATCTCGTAAGGGATGTCGGCCGCACCATCCACCGACGTTGCGTCAACCCCGTCCTTTATAAGCCGCCGGGCATAGGCGGTGCCTGTCATGATGGATTGTCCGACGAGTCGCTGGTGCCATGCCGTCAGGTCCCCCGATTTGTCGATGCCCGCGGAAAACCTGGAATACCAGAACGGACGGTAGTATCCGCCCCTCATATCGTCCTCGCGGGTCCAGACAACCTTGACGGGCTTCTTGATCGCCCGGGCTACCTCGGCTGCCATGACGATAAAATCGGAGTGTGGATTCCCTCGTCGCCCGAGACCGCCTCCGAGATAGGTGGTATGGAGGGATACCTGTTGGGGTTCCAGACCGAGAACGGCGGCCGCGGCGTCGCGGTGAAGCGTCTGGGCCTGCGTGCCCACCCAGATATCACACCTGTCGTCCTTGAGATCTATGGCGCAGTTCAGGGGTTCCATATTCGCGTGGGCGAGGTAGGGCACTTCATAGGAGGCGGTGAGTCTGTGTGCGGCGGATACCAGCGCCGCCCCGAAATTACCCTTGTCGCGGGCCACTCTCCCGGCGTTCTGAGCCAGCGCGGCATAGCGCTGACGGATAGTATCGGTTGAGATCTCCGCGTGAGGCCCCTCGTCCCAGACAATATCCAGCACATCCCTTCCTTTCCTGGCGGCCCAGAATCCTTCAGCGATGACGGCCACCCCCGAGTCGGTCTTGACCACCCCGGTGACACCGGGAACGGCCAAAGCCCTTGCGGGATCGAGACTCTTAACGGTTCCCCCAAAGAAAGGTGGCCGCTCGATAACGGCAGTCAACATTCCGGGGGTTTTCACGTCGAGGCCGAAAACCGCGGTGCCATCCACTTTTATCTTCGCATCAAGGCGCGCCACGGGTTTTCCGATGATCGTGAAGGCAGAGGGATCCTTAAGGTGAACTTCGACGGGAACGGGCATCCCTGCGGCCTTTTCGGCGAGTTCTCCATAAGAGAGCTTCCTTCCGCTGTCGTGAAATACCATCCCATTATCGGCGTGGCAACGTGCCTTTGGGACCCCCCAGATGTCGGCCGCAGCCTCAAGGAGCATTTCCCTGGCAGCAGCGCCGACGGTGCGCAAACGATCCCATTCGGTACGAACGCTCATGCTGCCCCCCGTCATCTGCATGCCCGTAAGGGGGTTATTGTAGACCGCCGCAACGGGGGCAGGTTCCACCCTGATCTGTCTCCAGTCACACTCGAGCTCCTCCGCGATGAGCATGGCCAAAGAAGTGTAGACCCCCTGACCCATCTCGGATTTGTTTATTATCATGGTGACCGTGCCGTCGGGGCCTATCAGGAGGAAGTCGGCGGGAGCGGATTCACCCCCGGCCGGGAGGGAGGAGCCAGAAGGCGGGGAAGAACCTGTTTGAGAGAGGCTGAAGGCGAGGATTAGACCACCGGCGAAAGATGTTTCCAGAAAACGGTTGCGACGCACATTGATGATATTCTTCATTTTCACCCCTGTTGCATGGCGGCTGCGCGGTGGATCGCACGGCGAATGCGCTGGTAGGTCCCGCATCTGCAGATAATTCCCGACATGGCCCTATCTATATCGGCGTCATCCGGTCTGGGGTTGGCGGCGAGAAGAGCCGCCGCGGCCATGATCTGGCCCGATTGACAATACCCGCATTGAGGGACATCCTCGTCCAACCATGCCTTCTGTACCGGATGGAGGCCGCCGGCAGAGAGCCCCTCGATAGTCACGATGTCTTTACCTGCGGCGGAGGCGACGGGAATTGCACAGGACCGGACCGCCTGGCCATCCATATGAAGGGTACAGGAGCCGCACCGGCCGATACCACACCCGTATTTGGTTCCCATGAGGCCGAGATCATCCCTTATTATCCATAACAGCGGGGTTTCGGGCGAGGCATCCACCTCGTACATCTTCCCGTTCACTTTCAATGAGATCATGGCAGCCTCCCCGTGGGGTTTATAGCGCCGCAGCAACCACCCGGCCGCGCCTGTTCCTTGCCCGACAGTTTTTTACCGCGTTCTTGCGTAAGGGAAACCTATACATCGCGCCATTGTGTGTCCAGTCGGATAGGGTGGCGGTTAGGTGCGGATGTTTGCCAGAAGCCCACTTGTAATTGAAAACTTTTTGAAAGACCTTCTTCTGTTCCGGTTGCCGCTTATCGAAAGGCCCGATCGGTTCGATAAAACTGATACCGCGTATGGGATTCACACGTGAATTTACCGGGGCAACGTTGTTGTTGGGAGTCAAACATGTCATACAAGTTCCCGGTTATATGTAACAATTCTATACAAAAAATTATTGAAATCGATATAATGCTGTGCTATAAAAAGAAAAGGTATGAAGAAAAGGGGGTAACATATGAAAAAAGTTGCAATATTTATTCTGGTCGCTGCCTTTTCGTTTGGTTTGTTCGCGCTCCCCGCATTCGCCGGAGACGATATGGAGAAGCCTGACTACCGGGGAACCGGTAAGGGTGATGCGATGCTCTTTGACCTTATAGTGCTGAGGCCTCTCGGAATTGCCAGTATTGGTCTGGGGTTCGCGGCAACTGTCGTGGCTTTACCCTTTTCCATAATAGCCAACAACACACGTGAAGTCGGCGATGCCATGCTTACCGAGACTACGAACTACACCTTTGTGAGACCACTCGGTGAGGTGTTTCCGTCGCAATCTATGCTGGATCGTTAGGAGTGCCGCCGCAGACAACGGCTGTGCCTTTCAATGGAATTGCCTTGCGGCGTGGTCCCGATCACACAGCGATTTTTCGCTCCGCAGGGTTGCAGTACTTCCTTTTTACCGGAATTAAAGAATGTGAAACAACAATCGATAAGTATAGGTGCCGGGGTTCCGGCGCCATTACTCTTCAAGGAGATGCACTATGAGCGAGACTTCTGACGCCACCAGCATAAAGAAGGGGGGCGATCAGGATGATTTTTTTCGGAAGATCCTGACAAATCAGCTCACATATTCGCTGTCGAAAGATATGTATTCGGCCACACAAAGAGACAAATACACTGCGACGGCACTTTCAGTCAGAGCCCGCCTGGTTAAGAACTGGATCGAATCCCAGCAGAGCTACTACAAGAAGGACGTCAAGCGCCTCTACTATCTATCCCTCGAATTTCTCATGGGAAGGCTGCTGAAAAATTACCTGATAAACATCGATCTTTTGGATGAATACCGAAATGCGATGGAGGTTCTGGCTATAAAGCTGGAGGACGTCTTTGAATATGAGTGGGACGCAGGGCTCGGCAACGGCGGCCTGGGAAGGCTTGCGGCCTGTTTCATGGATTCAATGGCGACACTCGACTACCCCTGCTACGGTTACGGGATCAGATACGAGTATGGCATCTTCACACAGCGGATTGTCGACGGCTATCAGGCCGAGGCGCCGGACAACTGGCTGCGCTACGGCAACCCGTGGGAATTCCCCAGGCCGGAACTCATCTACCCGGTCCGGTTCTATGGACGGGTGGAGACGCACGCCAAAAAGACCGAATGGGTAGATACCAGCGAGATCCTGGCGATGGCCTACGACTATCCGGTACCAGGCTTCCATACGAACACGGTTAATACGCTGCGCCTCTGGGCAGCGAAATCGACACGCGATTTCGACTTCGATTACTTTAACAGCGGGGATTATGTCAAGGCCGTCGAAAACAAGAACAACAGCGAGAATATCTCCAAGGTGCTCTATCCCAATGACCTGTCTCTTGCGGGAAAAGAACTCAGACTGAAACAACAGTATTTCTTTGTGGCCGCAACCCTCGCCGACATATTCAGAAGATTTAAAAAGTCTTATTGTAATTTCAATGCATTACCCGACAAAGTTGCGATTCAGCTTAATGATACGCATCCCTCGATCGCGATCCCCGAGATGATGAGAATACTGGTTGACGATGAAGGCTTGCCATGGGACATTGCCAGCAAGCTGACGCGGGATACCATCGCATACACGAATCACACCATTCTCCCCGAGGCCCTTGAAACGTGGTCGGAGGACCTGATGGGGCATCTGCTTCCCAGACACCTCCAGATCATACAGGAGATGGACAGGAAGTTTCACGTCCAGGTGGCCCGGCGTTTTCCCGAAGAATTCGACAAGGCAGCGCAGATGGGGATAGTCACCGGCGATTGCGGGAAGGTCGTCAATATGGCGCGGCTCGCCATTGTGGGCAGCCACGCGGTTAACGGCGTCTCCCGCTTGCACAGCGAGCTCTTGAAGAGCCACGTCTTCAATGATTTTTATCTCATGTACCCCGAGAGGTTCAGGAACGTCACGAATGGGATAACGCACAGGCGGTGGCTCCTGGATGCAAATCCGGGGCTCTCCAGCCTCATCACCGAGGCGATAGGAGATGGATGGACACGGGACCTCGATGAATTGAAGAAGCTTGAACCTATGGCGGATGACGCCGGGTTCAGGGACCGGTTCAACTTTATTAAGAGAGAAAACAAGCTTCGCCTTCGCGCTGCCATGGAACGGGTCTTCAACTGCACGCTGGAGCCGGACTTCCTCCTCGATTGCCAGGTAAAAAGGTTTCACGAATACAAAAGACAACTTCTAAACGTTTTCCACGTCATCACCCTTTACAATCGTCTCAGGGAGGGAAGAGTGCCCGAGGATTTCGTCCCGAGGATCGTCCTTTTCTCCGGCAAATCGGCTCCGGGATATCTCATGTGCAAGCTTATCATCAAGCTCATACACAATGTGTCCGAGATCATTGCCGTTCATCCCATGGTAAAGGACCATCTGCAGGTAGTCTTCGTTCCGAACTACGGTGTGACGATTGCCGAGGTGACCATACCTGCGGCGGACCTTTCCGAACAGATATCGACGGCCGGTTTCGAAGCATCAGGGACAGGAAACATGAAATTTGCCCTCAACGGGGCACTGACGATAGGGACCTACGATGGGGCCAATATAGAGATCAGGGAAGAGGTGGGAGAGGAGAACTTCTTCCTTTTCGGTCACAGGGCCGAGGAAGTCCTCGAACTGAGGAAGGACTACGACCCGAAGAGGTATATCGAGGAGAACAAGGAACTCGCCCAGGTGATGCACCAGCTTCAGTCGGGATTCTTCTCACCCGAGGAACCCGGCCTTTTCCAGCCCATAGTCCAGTCTCTAATGGATGGCGACAGATACTGCGTGCTCGCGGATTATTCTCTCTATATCGCTTGCCAGGAAAAGGTTTCTCTCGCGTACAGGAACAGGGACGCATGGACAAAGATGGCAATCCTCAACGTCGCCCGGTCGGGCAAGTTTTCCAGCGACCGCGCGATCAATGACTATGCCCGAAATATATGGAACATTTCCCCGGTCGTGCGACAGTCTTCTTAAAAGTGAAATGCTCCTTGACTTGATTCTTGACCGTGTGATACTCATTTCAAAGTATTCTTCGCCATTCTAAACGAACAGGATGATCATGGAACGATATCCGCATATCTTTCAGTCCGGGACTATCGGTAAGCTGGTAACGAGGAACAGGATCAAGTACGCGGCCACGGAAACGAATTTCCCCTATGGCGACGGCTATGTCAGCGACCGCGAAGTGGCGTATATGGAAGCCCAGGCAAAGGGCGGCGCGGGTATTGTTACGACCCAGGGCGCCTACCCCGATAAAAAAGGGGAGGGCAAAGGCTTCAAGGGGATGATGTCGATCAATGATGACAGGTTTATCCCCGGGCTTAAGTGCATAGCCGATGTAATCCGGGCCAACGGGGCTCTTTCAAGCATTCAGATACTTCACTGCGGCAGGGAAGGGGGCATCGAGCTCGATTATTGTCTTATGCCTTCCGTTGTCGCCCAAAAATTGTCCTATTTCAAACCTCCTCGGGAAATTACGGCGTCGGAGATAAAACAGGCGGTAAAGGATCATATAGACGCCGCAAAACGGGCCAGGCTTGCTGGCTTTGACATGATCGAACTCTCCGGCATTGTGGGCTATCTCATTTCAACCTTCATATCACGTTATACCAACAAGAGGACCGACGAATACGGCGGGGACCTCAAAGCACGGTGCAGATTGATGGTTGAGATCATCGAGGGTGTGAAGGCCGAAGTGGGCGAGATGCCGGTCGGTATCCGGTTGTGCGGCCACGAACTCCTCGACGACCGGGGCGGCAACAGCTTCGAGGAAAGCGTCGAGAGCTTCAGAATAGCACAGGAAGCCGGGGCTGATTACCTGAGTGTCACCATCGGATGGCATGAATCTTCCCGGTCGGTCATTACCAGGGATGTTCCCATGGGCCATTGGCTCTATATCGCTGAGGCCGTGAAGAAAGCTGTCGACGTACCCGTTATGATGGCTTTTCGGCAGTTTCTGCCCCACATCCCGGAAAAAGCGATCGCCGGGGGGCAGATAGATTTCGTGGAAATGTGCCGTCCCATGATCGCCGATCCGGAGTTTCCCAACAAGATGAGGCAGGGCAGGGAGAAGGAGATCGTTCCCTGTATTGCCTGCAATGCATGCTTCTCGAGGCTTTACTATCACCAGCCGATCATGTGTTCCGTTCGTCCCAACCTGGGGCATGAGGCGGAAGAGGAATGGGGCTATTACGGGTTTAAACCCGCCTTGAAGAAAAAGAGGGTTACCATCGTCGGCGGCGGGCCGGCCGGGCTGCAGTGCGCGGAGGTGGCGGCGCGAAAGGGACACGAGGTCACACTCTTTGAGAAGAACGACAGATTGGGAGGGAACGTCCTTGTCGCCTCCCTGGTCGATCCCGGTGCCATAGAGCTTATGCGGCCCATAGCGACGCTCGAGGAACTTTGCCGCAAGGCTGGCGTTGTCATCCGGCTCGGCGTGGAATGTGATCCGGCGATGGTCGCGCAGCAGGCCCCCGATACCCTTGTCGTAGCCGTGGGACCGGCTATGAAAGGGGTAGGGGTGTCGACAGGGGTCCTGACCCCGCGGGATGTGATGCTAAAAGACCGGAAGATCGGACAAAAAGTTGCGATTATAGGCGGCAGCGGTGTCGGCCTCGGCGTCGCCGTATACCTGCTGCGTCATGGCGAACACGAGATCACGATCATAGATGAGGCCGGAAAACCCGGCAGAGATGTCAATCCCTTCTATTTCTGGCAGTACATGGCGTTAATGAAAAAGAAGAGGGTCAATTTTATGAAGAGTACCAGAGTGACTGCGATCGAAGATGGGCGCATCAGCGTCATTAGCCCGTCAGGTGAAAGCACCGTCGAAGCCGACAGCATTATAATGTCTGTCTTTTACCCCGAAGAAGAGGTATGGGGCAGAAAGGCATCCACCGTGGCGAAAGAGGTCTATTTCATAGGGGACGCGAAGAAACCGAGGCGCATTATAAACGCAATCCATGATGGTTACCGATTAGGGATGGTGCTCTGATGATTCCCGTTATAGATGAAAAAGAATGCACAGGCTGTGGAACCTGCATTGAAATATGCCCGCCCGGTGCCATAACGCTCGCGGATGGCAAAGCCCGTATCGCCGAGGATCTCTGCGAGGAATGCGGTTTCTGTGCACCGGAATGCCCCGTTGAAGCAATTAAAATCCCTTTCCCGATCAAAGGACCCTGAAGAAAGATCTTGCAGGCCTCAAACCATCCAGGCCGTTCTTTAAGATTATTCCATATTGTCCGATAACCGCTTAATGGAATGAATTCCATCGGCTTGCCGAAAGAACTTTAAGGAGGGGTCATGGCTCAGGGAACGTCGAATATTCTTCTCGAAACGGGGACCAACGAGGTCGAGATACTCGAGTTATATATTGATGAAGAAGGCTACCGGGGCTATTACGGCGTCAACGTCGCGAAGGTCATTGAGATCATCCCTGTACCCAGGAACAAGATAAACCCTCCCGATTCGAAGAGAGGAATGGTGTCCGGACTCTTCAATCACCGCAACAAGGTTGTGGTGCTCATCGACCTTGCCGTCTGGCTGGGAAAGGCCAGGGTTGAAACCAAACCCTGTAATGTTCTTATTACCGAATTCAACAATGTAGTAACCGCTTTCCTGGTATCGGGGGTCACGAGGATCCATCGCGTGACATGGCAGGATATAAAGCCTCTCGACGGGTACATGGAAAACGTCAGCGACGCTGTAACGGGCGTTATCGAGCTGGAAAAGAACCTGGTCTTTCTTTTAGATCTGGAGAAGGCCATAGCGGAACTGAATCCGGAACTGGCCCTGAAAGCCCCCGCCGGCGGTTCGGCGCCTCTGGAATTCAACCTTGACAGGCCCATCAGGGTCCTTCATGCCGACGATTCCAATGTGATCAGGCACAACGTGCGAATACGTCTGGAGGAAAACGGGCACTTTACCGTCCATTCAGCGGGGAATGGCGAGGAGGCGTGGAATTATCTCGTCAACATACGGGACAAAGCTCTTGCCCAGGGCTCTTCCCTGTCTGACTTTGTCGATATAGTATTGACGGATATCGAGATGCCCGGCATGGATGGATACCATCTGTGCAAGAGGATAAAGGAAGCGCCGGAGTTCAAGGATATTCCCGTCGTACTCTTTTCCTCCCTGATCACCGAGAAACTGGTCCATAAAGGCCAATCCGTGGGCGCTGACGGCCAATTCTCCAAACCGGACCTCAGTCTGATGAGTTTCATGAGAGATCTCATCGAAAGAAAGCTTAAGGCGGCTTAACGGGAAAGAGCGTTTCGAAGTTTCAGGGTTTCAGATCAAAAAGTCTCCGTCATGATCGGCAGGGAACCCCTCGATAAGATCGCGACCGTCGCTCATCGACCCGAAGATTTCCATCAATATATCAAATCAAACATCCCATTATGTTGTCTCGTCATTCAGCCATAGGCCGGTATCTTCACTCGCGTAGCGACAACCACGGAATATGGGGGCTTGAGCAAAGCCTTCCGGCTCCCGGATCAAGTCCGGGAGGACGGGATAGGCGGGGTTTCCTGACGGTTCTTGAAGATTAGAAGCATTTTTACGAAAAAAAGCCACCGGAGTAACAGTCGGGGGGGATTGAATCCGGTGGCTGTGAGATACTTGATGCATCATAAATATGCAAAAAGTACAGTGGCTATTATAACACGAAGGCACCGGGGGTCAAGTACAATTCTCGGGACCGGGCCGCTAGTCCTGGGGAGCCGGTGGCTGGCCGCTTCAAATTTTCTTGACAGTCAAACACGCGTTCATATAATCTGGTCTTGGACAGACGTAAGGGGGTTGCCAACGCCCGTTTGTTCCTCTCCATCATGCATGCACACATCTAAAATAGGAGGAAGGCGATGTTTGGAAAAGTGAAGAGCTTTTCGGGCGGTGTCCTGCTGTCGGGGATTCTATGCCTGATCATGTTAACAGTATGGACAACAGTGGCAGTTTCGGCGGAAAAAACCCCCGTTACGCGGTACTGGATGAGTGTATCCACGGAGAAAAGCGGTTTTCCGGGCATGCCTTCGGGATCGATGGGCGGTGGTGGGATGTCGGGGACGGGCATCCCGGGTATAGGCAGTATGTTTGGTGGAAGCGGCGGCTCGTCGGGAAAGAGACTCCAGCTTCAGGTGAATTCACCAAAATCTCCGCCCGCTGGTCCGCAGGCCACCCATGACATCCCCCCGGGACAGAATATGGGCCAGACACTGCCGCTTGTTAC
>DNYO01000015.1 GCA_003506795.1 Deltaproteobacteria bacterium | reverse complement strand
CCCATCAGGCGCTGGGCAAGCCGCGTAACGGTGCCGTTGTCACCCTTGAGAAAGGCCCGCACATCGTCCCGGAACTTGCCGTTCCATTCCTTCCAGTTGTCGCCGACGAAGCTGCCTACCTGGTAGAGCCCTGCCGCATCCCATGCCTCGGCAATGAGCTTGACCCCGGCGAGGACAGGGTCCGACTCGATATCCCACAAGACAGGCGGATTCTCCATCGGCCGGCCGGTTTCATCACGGGAGAGGATGGAGGCGAGATCGAAACGGAAGCCGTCTACGTGCATCTTTTCAACCCAGAAGTGAAGGCTGTCGATGATCATTCTGCGAACGATGGGCTGGTTGGCGTTCAAGGTGTTGCCGGTGCCCGTGTAATCCGCGAAGCATGCCCTGTCATTATCGAGGACGTAATAGACGCTGTTCTCGAAGCCCCGGAAACAGATAGTGGGGCCCATGTGGTTGCCTTCCGCCGAATGATTGTAAACGACATCGAGTATGACCTCGATCCCGGCCCTATGGAGGGCCTTCACCATGTCGCGGAATTCGTCCAGGGGGCCAAGGGGGTCTTTCCTTAAGCTGTACCGGCTGTGGGGCGCGAAAAACGACACGGGGGCGTAACCCCAGTAATTTGTCCGACCCGCCGGAGCATCCTGCTCGTCAAACTGGAACACAGGGAGGAGTTCGACGGCCGTGACACCCAGTTCCTTCAGATAGGGAATCTTTTCTATAAGCCCCGCATAGGTGCCGCGTTTTTCGATGGCGACCCCGGAATTGGGATTTCTCGTGAGCCCCGCCACGTGCGTCTCATAGATCACCGTCGCGGAGAAGGGGTGCATAAGGAGCGTATCGCCTTCCCAGTCGTAATCATCGAGGTCCGCCACCACGCTTTTCATGGCCACCGCCGCGTTGTCGCCCTGCTCCGAGGCGGCCCTGCGACTGTAATTTTCGGGTACCGCCACCGCCTTTCCATAGGGGTCGAGAAGCACCTTGCCGGCATCGAACCGCAAACCCCGTTCAGGTTCGAATGGGCCGTGGACACGCCAGCCGTAAATCTGTCCCGCTGTCAGGCCGGGAATGAAGGTGTGCCAGTAATGATAGGTGCGATTACGCTCGGGATCAAGCCCGATCACACGCCGTGGTACCGCATCGTCAACGTGTTCGAAAAGGAGCAGTTCCACCACGGCGGCGTTTTTTGAGAAGACACTGAAATTCACCCCGTCTTTGTACACGGTGGGGCCAAGAGGAAAACATTTGCTTTCGAAAGGATTCATCATTTCACGCAATGATTATACATTTGTATCCCTCTGCTGTCCAAAATAATCAGGGTTCATGATATTGTTCGGATCCATGATTGTCTTTATGTTCTTCATCACGTTTATCACGGCAGGCTCGATACCTCTTTTTAGATATCTCTGCTTCTCAAGTCCGGTTCCATGTTCGCCTGAAATCACTCCACCCAACCTTATAGCACAGGAGAATATCTCATCCATGGCACTCTCGGCCCGCTCATAGTGCTGCCCGTCGTCGGCGTCCGTCAGGATGGCGAGATGGAAATTGCCATCGCCGGCATGGCCGAGGATGACTATTTAGCTTGCAGTATAATACTTATGTGTATTATATTGCAATCATACGATAGCAACGGAGGTTCTGATGGGAGTAAGATCATTCGACGAGGGCAGGATCAAGTCCGCTGAGATAATCCAACTCATCACGCTTTATAACCTGTTTTCGAGAAAGGAAGGCAAGAATATCATCTTCCAGGGCGGCACTGCGTTGCGATGGTTCCACGGGAACGAAAGGTTTTCCGAAGACCTGGATTTCGTGACCTCGCTGGACATGGCGCAGCTTCCCACCCTCTTAAATTCCCTTGCGGTCAGCATCGAAGCTGGCATCAAGGCACAGTTCGGTCCCGGAACCTTCACCCTGAGACACAAAGACCGGGGGAGGGAAGGATCCCTTACGGCCTTTGTTGAGTTTTCTTCCGAGAGGCAACGCGGGAAGACCACGATAAAGCTGGAATTCGAGAAGCTGAAGGCCGGAGCTTCCCCCGGGCAAGAACAGGTAATTCTTTCGTCAGCGCCAGCGGTGTCATATTTCATCAGGACCGGCCAGGTTATGCTCCCGCCCGGGCGCGTCATCAATGTCGAAACAGTCGCGGAAATCTTTTCCGACAAGATACGGGCGCTCCTGGAACGCCGTTATCTCAAGGGGCGGGACCTCTACGACATCTGGTTTATGACAGAGACGCTGAGGATCGCACCCGATATCGGGTTGGCGAAGAGGAAGCTGGAAATGTACGATCATCCTTTTACCCTCGCGAGAAAGCCTGAATGTTTCCCGGAGCTGGCAAAACATCCTGAAGGCGACGAAGCCGCGAAGGCACGCGAGGAAATCGACAGGGACCTGAGCCGGTTCATCCACGAAGGCGTGATGAACGTCCTCAGAAAGGACGGGTTCCAGCCGATCTTCGCCGCGACCGGCGACACCTTCCAGAAACTCTTGAAGGATGGTCTCGATCTTACCGGGTATCAAGCCATCAACGATGGACGGGGGACCGAATCATGACCAGGCAGACAACCTTCACGGTTCTGGAGAAGCTGCCCAGGCTCTTCACCTACGCTGATGCCGGCCAGCTCACGGGAAACGCGAATGTCTTCCTGACCCGGGCCCTGAAGGCCGGGTATGTAGCCCGGCTGGCCAGGGGGTCCTATTTTAATTCCCTGGTCTTCAGGAACCAGCCCCCCACAGTGGAAGAAGTCGCGTGCTTCGCACGAAGGCCGACATATATCTCCTGCGAATGGGCCATGAACTACCACGGTCTGTTGCTCCAGGTCCCCTTGACATGCACGGCAATCACGCTGCATTCCACCTATGGCAC
>DNYO01000218.1 GCA_003506795.1 Deltaproteobacteria bacterium | reverse complement strand
CGGTGTTCAGTACCGGTTTGGCTAAGTCATGGCCTGGAATGGGCTAACGGGGTTTAAATGAAGGACACATCGAAAAAGACAACGGCAAAAGTGGGCCCGCTCAAAGGGATACGGGCCCTGGACAAACCTCGTTCCATGGGGGACGTGGCATATGATTTCCTGAAGCAGGCCATCGTCAAGGGGGACATTCCTCCGGGGCAGAGGCTCATAGAGAACCAACTCTCCGTCCAGATGGAGGTAAGCCGGGTCCCGGTACGGGAAGCGGTGAAGAAACTGGAGCAGGAAGGGCTCGTTGAAAAGACCGGGGGGCGCGGTTTTGTGGTAAAGGGGCTGACCCGGGAGGAGATCGAAGAGACTCTCGGCATCAGGGCCCTTCTTGAAAGCTACGCCGCTTATCTCGCCACGGAACATATCAACGACTCGATAGTGAAGAAGCTGGAGGACAGCATAAAGGCTTACCGCACGGCCTTTGAAAACAAAGGCAGCACGGATAAGCTCATGCAGCTCAACACCCAGTTTCATGAGATCATTTACAAGGCTGCGGGAAGCGGCAAACTCTATTCCCTGATCAGCAGTTTCAGGGATGCCATTCATCGCTACCGAAGGCCTCTTCTTGAGTGCGAGCACTATGCAAAGGTTTCCCTCCGGGACCACGAAGAGATGGTCAAGGCTATGCGGCGCAAAGACAAGAAGAAGGTCGAAGAACTTGTCAGAAAACATATCTTAAGGGGCATGGATATCATCATCAAGGAATTCGATGCAGGCAAAACGGTCTAGAGGCTTGCAACAAGTCACATGAAACAAACAAGGAGGCACTATTGGACACACGGCCCATCAAAATCTTAGTTGCGAAGCCGGGACTGGACGGACATGACCGCGGGGCGAAAGTGGTCGCCCACGCCCTCAAGGAAGCGGGCATGGAGGTTATCTATACCGGACTTCATAAGACTGTGGATCAGATCATCAGGATAGCGATCCAGGAGGATGTGGATGTCATCGGGCTTTCGATTATGAGCGGTGCCCACATTCCCATCACTGAAAAGCTGGTGAAAAAGGCCCGGGAAGAGGGCATCGACGACAAGATGATCGTCGTCGGCGGGGTTATACCCAACCGGGACATTCCGAAGCTCAAGGAGTTGGGCGCGAAGGGTGTCTTCCCCGGCGGGACACCTTTTTCCGAGATCGCCGGTTTTATCAATGAAAATGCGAAGAAGTCCTGAGGAGGCATATAATGGGAGTAGCCAAATATACCAAGGATGACAAGGATCGGATTACCGATGTGACATTGCAGTCGGGCATCCATGTGAAGGCGTGCTACGGTCCTGAAGATTTGGAACATGTGGGTTTCTCGTACGAAAAAGACCTGGCCGAACCGGGGCAGTATCCCTTCACCCGGGGCATTCACGCCGAAGGTTTCCGCAGCAGGGCATGGACAACGAGGCAATATACAGGTTTCGGCACGCCCGAGGAATCGAACGAACGATTCAAGCTCATGATATCACACGGCCAGACCGGGCTCAATGTGGCCTTCGACCTGCCTACCCAGATGGGGTATGATTCCGACGACCCGATGGCCGAGGGAGAAGTCGGCAGGGTCGGCATGGCCATCGATTCACTCAGGGATTTCGAGATTGCCTTTAAGGACATAAATCTCGAAAAGATCGGCTCCGGTCTTACGATCAACGCGGTGGCCTCGATCATGCTCGCCATGTACCAGGCTGTTGCGGAAAAATTCGGCTTCGATCCCAAGAAGATATCGGCGACTCCCCAGAACGACATCCTCAAAGAGATGATCGGCAGGGGGTCGTGGATCTTTCCCGTTGAACCTGCAGTAAACCTTATCGGCGATACTATAGAGTATTCCATAAATGCGATGCCCAGGACGAACCCGGTAAGCATATGCGGTTATCACATCCGGGAATCGGGGGCGACGCCCGCCCAGGAGATCGGCTATGCCATACTCATTGCCAATGCATACATAGACAATGTCCTGAAGCGCGGATACGACGTCGACGACTTTGTCGGCCGGTTCTCCTTCAATCTGAACGTCTTCGGCAATATCTGGGAGCAGGTCGCGAAGTTCAGGGCCGCCAGGAAGCTCTGGGCCAGGAATCTTAAAGAGAAATACGGCGTAAAGAAAGACTCCAACATGTATCTGCGCGGTCTCTTCGGCGGGGGCGGCTACGGTCTGACGAAGGCCCAGCCTGAAAACAATATCATGCGCGGCGCTTATTATGCGTTGTCTGCCGCTCTGGCGGGTGCGCAGACCATAGCCCTTTGCAGCTACGATGAGGCATATACCATCCCGACGCCTCATTCGGCGATCATATCCCTTCGTACACTGCAGCTTCTCATGGACGAAATAGGACTTCGGGATACCGTCGACCCGCTCGCCGGCAGTTATTTCATCGAGACCATCACCAAGGAGATGGAGACGAAGATAGAAGAGGAGATGGCAAAGATCGAGAAGGTCGGAGGCATCGTGCAGGCCGTAGGCACCGGGTACGTCCAGCGTCTCGTGTCACAACAAGCCTATGAGTATGAGAAAGGATTGCAGTCCGGCGAATTGAAGAAGGTAGGCCTCAACATCTATACGGAAGGCGAACCGATGGACGTTGAGCTCCACGAATATACAGGGGAGTCCGCCGAAAAACAGATGGAGAGTCTGAAGCAGCTTCGCCGTGAAAGGAATGACCGCGAGGTACTCCGGACGCTCAAGGATCTCGAGGGAGGCACCAGGGCGGGAAAGAACGTGATGCCTTATCTTGTCGAGTGCTGCAAGGCCTATGCGACGGTGGGCGAGATGACAAGGGTTTTCAGGGATGTTTTCGGAGAGTTTCAGGAACCGGGACTTTTTTAGCACACGGGGGTTATGAAGGATGCCGCCCGAACAGGCGTGAACGCTTCGGGCAGCCGGATAACCCGTACACGATTGATGTTCACGTTATTCAAGCTGTCAAACCGCTGCGGCGGTTTTTGAAAGGGGGATTATAATGCAAGACAGGTATTACCGGCTGGGTTGTGATATCGGCGGCACGTTTACTGACTTTGTTTTGCTTGACGACCAAACAGGAGAGATAAAGACAGGAAAGTGTCTGACCACACCCCGGGATCCATCGGACGCCGTAGAGGAAGGCATCAGGGCCCTTGAGACGACAACCCCTGGTTTTGTGGGAAAATTGGACGAACTGATACATGGAACGACACTCGTCATCAATTCGATAATCGAAAGAAAAGGAGCGAGAACGGGTCTCATTACGACAAGGGGTTTCAGGGACATCCTGGAAATCGGTCGGGAGATTCGTTATGCGCCCTACGATATATTTGCGGAATTTCCGAAGCCCCTGATTCCGAGAAGATACCGCCTCGAGGTGGACGAACGGATCAGGAGCGACGGAACGATCCTGAAGTCCCTCGATCCCAACGATGCGGTAAGAGTCGTGCGGGCGCTTGTGGGGATGGGTGTGGAATCCATCGCCGTGTGCCTTCTTAATTCTTTCGAAAATCCGGCTCACGAGCTTATGATCGAGGAGATCATCCACAAAGAGGCCCCCGGGGTTTCCACCTCGATCTCATATC
>DNYO01000184.1 GCA_003506795.1 Deltaproteobacteria bacterium | reverse complement strand
CTCGCCCGCGCCGGTATGGGGTTATTACGGCTATTGGGGTTACCGCCCTTACCCCTGGCGCTGGCATGGGCCGTATTACCGCGGCTGGGGCTGGCACGGAGGCTACCGGGGATACTATGGACCCCATCGGGGTTATCGTGGTTATCGGGGCCATTCTCCCCGCCGCCACGGGCGATAATTCGCTGAATACCTTGAAAAAATAAGCTTTTTCTGGTATTGTATGGCTGTTTTCGGTTGGTCAATGATCCGCACCGGAGAACCAGTCAAGCAATGGAAGATTTCTACGGCCTCACCCTTTCTCATCTTGAAGCGCAGATCGGCGCGCTGGGCAAGGAAAAATACCGCGCCCGCCAGCTTTTTCGCTGGGTTTACACCCTGAGCAATCTTGATTTCAGCGAGATGACGAACATCCCGAAGGGTTTGAGGACCGTGTTCTCGGAGATGTTCTCCCTGGCGACCATGCCTGTTGCGGAAGAGCGTCACTCCCGGGACGGATCGACGAAGCTCGTTCTTGCCGCCAAAGACGGATATGTCATCGAGACCGTGATCATGCCGGAGAAGAACCGCGTGACACTCTGCGTCTCCACCCAGATTGGCTGCCGGATGGGATGCAGGTTCTGCGTGACGGGCAAGATCGGTTTCAAGCGAAACTTGAGTGCCGCGGAGATCGTTGGACAGGTGATAACCGTGCGGGAGTATCTCAGGAAGGCAGGCAAAAGCCCTGTAACCAACATCGTTTTCATGGGAATGGGCGAGCCGATGGACAATATCGACAATGTCACGACGGCCCTGGATATTCTCAAGGATCAGGCGGGTCTCGACCTTTCGTATCGGAAGATCACGGTTTCTTCCGTCGGTCTGCTCGACGGCCTGAAAACGCTTGACGCAAAATCCGCCGTTCTCGCCATTTCACTCAACGCTGCCGATGACGAGACGCGGTCGATGCTTATGCCCATCAACAGGCTCTACTCGATCGGCAAGATCATGGATTTTGTCAGGGGTTTCAAGGGAACCAAGCGCACCAGGATCACCTTCGAGTACATCCTCATCAAGGGCGTCAACGATTCCTTGGACGATGCAAAAAGACTGGCGGATCTCCTCAAGGACGTAAAGTGCAAGATCAACCTGATACCCTACAATCCATCATCCCATACCGAATTTGAGAGACCGGAACCCCAGCAGGTGGACAGGTTCCATCAATATCTTCTCGACCGGTACTTTACCGTCATTATTCGTGATTCGCGCGGGCAGGATGTCGGCGGGGCCTGCGGACAACTCGGCATGGGCTACCTCGGTGACGCCGCAAGCCACGGCGGCACCCCGCGAAAGAAGCGGACCACATCCCCAGAGGTGACATCATGAACGGCAGGCTTCCCGCATACAAAAAATCGTTTTTCCTGAGCCCCGAGAGACAGGACGGGCTCCAGCTCCAGATATTTCATCAAGACGGCATCGTCTATTCCCCCCTTTTAGTCGACAACCGCTTCGAAGGCTACGCCGAGGTTCTCCATGGCGGAATGATATTCGGTATCCTTGATGTCATCATCTGGTATGCAATCGTTATGAAGACAAGGAAACTTTCCATGACGAGAAAGGTGGAAATGGAGTTCTACAAACCCGTCATGTGCAGTAATTTATACGTCGCCAAGGGCGAAATGCTCAGGATAGAGGAAAAAGACATCTATTCCACGGCCTGGGTTGAAGACGAAGCGGGCGAGGTCTATGCCCGGATGAACGCCGTCTTCCGGGAAGGCAAGGGCCTCGCCGTGGACGCCTTCGTAGACCGCTTCGATTTCTCCGCTACAACGCCTGAGATAAGGGACTACTTTTTGTCCCTGGCAGAGACGGGGAATGAATGAGAAGAGGTAACGGGCGATAGGAAAGAATTTGTCCTTGGGTCTTTCCCATTACCTATAACCCATCACCCATTACCTATTCTCATTACCCATTCTCACTCGACACCACATCCGATCCGGGCCGGTATCGGGGCAAGGTGAACCATAGGGTGGTTCCGGTGCCCTCAACGCTTTCGGCCCCGACTTCTCCGCCGTGGGCGGTTACGATGTCCTTTACTATGGACAGTCCAAGCCCGACGCCGCCCGATGGGCTGTCCGGACCCCTGAAGAACCTGTCGAATATGTGCGGCAGGTCTTCTTCGGAGATGCCTTTGCCGGTGTCCATGATCTCGAACCTGACCGCATCAGTCTCGGGCAGGCTGCGGATCTCGATCGTCCCCCCTTGAGCGGTGTGGTGTATGGCGTTGATGACCAGGTTGGTAAGGACAACGGTGATCTTCTCCGGGTCCGCAAGGACCATATCTCCCCGGGCAAGATCAGAGACAATCAACTGTATGGAGCTTTCCTTCCCGAGGTTTCCGTACTGGTTCCTTACCGATTGCAGCAGTTCTCCGGAATCTACAGGTATCGGTTCGATCCTGATCTTTCCCGCATTGATCTTCGAGATGTCCAGAAGTTCGTCGACCATGGTCTGGAGTCTCTCACAATCTTCCCTTGCGGCGTAGAGGAGGTCAAGCTGCTTCTCGTTGAGGTCGCCTATGCCGCGTTCCAGACAGATATGTATGGCCATTCTCAGCGATGTGAGCGGAGTCCGAAGTTCATGGGCCACCTTTGCAACGAGATCCTGACCGAACTCGCTCAATCTTGCCAACCGTGTGACGTCCTGAAGGACGATGACTGCACCTGTGACGGCCCCCTCCATTTCGTACACCGGTGCTCCGCTGACAAGATAGGTAAGGTTACCCCTCGAAGTCGCTACCGGGAAAGATTCCTCAAGGCCCCTCGGGCCGTAACGTCCTTTTCCGGAGAAGATGTGGCTGCTGACCCTGTCGATGGACGCGCTGACAACGGGCGCGATACCCTCGAAGAGATCCTTTTTCCGGGCGGAGAAATTTGTCGAGAAAACCTCTTCTGCGGCCCGATTCACCATAAGGAGGTCTCCTCCGGCCCCGAATACAAAGACGGGATCATCAAAACTGTCGATTGTCGCCTGGGACGCCTGTTGTGCAAGGAGAAGTTCACCGAGCGAACTTCTCCGGTACTTTGCGAGACTTTCAGCCATTTTGTTGAAATCATTGGCGAGAGAGGCTATCTCATCACTCCCTCTTACCCTGGCTTTCACGGCCAGGTCGCCTTTCTCTATCTGCCTCGCCGTATGGCCGAGGACAGCCAGCGGCCTGACTATCCAGGCAGTGAGCAGCATGGAGACGATCACAGCCACGGCAATAAAGAACAACGAAAGCGTTATGAGAACTACATTCATGTTCTTCGCCTTCCTGTGGACGCGGTCGCTTTTCAGGACCATTGCGTCCTGATTCATGGCGAGAATCCCGTCTGCAGTGGTTTTTATGGATTGGAACAGGGGATAAAGCTCTTTGAAATAAAAGGTCTTTTCCTTTGCGCTGCCGTGCAGCGCGAGAAATTCGTCCTGTTTTGCCCGATATTGCCGCCAGGAATCGTCAAGCTGTCTTGTGGCCTCGCGTTCATCCTTCTCGGTGATATTGCTTTTTTGGAGGGCAAGTTCGGCCTCGAAGCGCGACCGGTGATCGAGGAATATATCTTCGGCCTCCTGTCGCCGCCCCTCGATCACGAAAAAGGCGGCGGAATCCATCCGTTCCAGGGACTCCTTCATCTTCTGGACCGCAAGAACACTGCGGTAATTGTCCTTCAGGATCGTCTGGGAACTGTCCCCGATCCGCGACGTGGTGATTATTGAGAGTATGCCGAGGAAGAGAAGCGCCGCGACCAGGGGGAGCTGGGCCAGGAACAGTTTCGTCCGCAAGGTCATTGGATCTCCTCTCCCTTTTGTTCCGGTGTGGATATGATATAGAGGTCAAAGGACGCGGAGTACCGGAGGATCCTGAACAGGAATGACCCCCCGTAGATCCTCTTCCACCAGGGTTGGTGTGAATAACCCATCACGATGTGCTTGACGGAATGTGAATTGGCAAAATCGACGACGGCGGTGACGGGGTCCTTTGAATGGAGCTTCACGAACTCGGCACCCAGGTCGCCCGCCCTGTTCATGATATCGAGAAGGCCGCGCTGCGCCTGTGCATCTATCCGCAGGGGAGACTCTTTCGGGGTTTCCACGTAAACGACAAACCAGTGGGTATTGAGCCTGCCTGCCATCCGTGAACCCCTGGATAGAAGGTTATGCGCCTGGGGCGATCCGGACGTTACGCAAACCATGACCCTGTCCGAGGCGACTGACCGTTTATGGATCTTGTCGCTGGCACGGTCTTTTGAGACGATCCGCTCGAGGTTTTCCACAACCTCCCTCAGGGTGAGTTCCCTCAGGGTATCGAGGTTTTCTTTCCTGAAAAAATGTTCCAGCGCCCAGGGTACCTTGTCCTCGTCATATATCTTGCCCTCGCGAAGGCGCAGCAGGAGGTCTTCAACGGTGAGGTCCAGGGTGACCACCTGGTCTGCCTGTTTCAGGAAGGGGTCCGGGATGGTCTCCCTCACCTTCACGTTCGCGGCTTCCTTGACGAGGTCGGTGAGGCTTTCGAGATGCTGGACATTGAAAGCGCAGATCACGTTGATGCCTGCATCCAGAAGCTCCAGAATGTCCTGGTAGCGTTTCCTGTTCCGGCACATCGGCACGTTCGTGTGGGCCACTTCGTCAATGATGGCGACCTGGGGATGTCTCGCGAGGATTGCATCGAGATCCATCTCCTCTACCACGATACCCCGGTATTCATATTTCTTTCGAGGTATCACCTCCAGTCCTTCTATGATGGCCGCAGTCTCTTTCCTTCCGTGGGGCTCCACCAGGCCTATGGCAACATCGGCACCTCTTTTCTGCAGGCTATGCCCCTCTTTGAGCATCCGGTATGTCTTGCCCACGCCCGCGGCAAAACCGAGGTAGACACGCAGCCGGCCCTTCTTCCTTTGTTCGACAAGCTCAATGAAATCCAGGGAATCCATCCTACCCATGACGTTACCGCCTTTTGTCACCCATTATAGCACGCTGCCCTGCTTTTCCAAATTGGCGATCGAGAGCGAGATTGAGAAGAAGTACATTGACCCTGGGTTCTCCGAGAACCCCCCATGTCCGGCCTTCCCTGTTTGCCTCCACCATTGCCGTCACTCTCTCTTCAGAGATGCCCCGTGCGCTGGCGATGCGCGATACCTGCCACAGCGCTCCGGGGATAGTAAGATGCGGGTCGAGACCGCTCGCCGAGGTCGTGACAAGTTCCACGGGGATGTAAGGCGGGGCATGGGGGTTTTCTTTGCGCAGCCGCATGATCTCGTTTTCGACCCGCCTTCTCAGTTTTTCCGAAGTCGGTCCGAGGTTCGACCCGCCCGATGACGCGGCGTCGTAGCCGTTATCCCCCGCCGCCGAAGGTCTCGGATGGAAATAGGCCGGATCCGTAAATCTCTGGGCCAGAAGCGTTGATCCCACCGGGCGCCCGCTCTCGTCTGCAGTGAAGCTCCCCCGGGCCTGCGAATCAAAAAGCAGGCCGGAAACGGTGTTTATGCACAGGGGATAGATAAATCCCAGGACGGCGATTGAGAGCACCATGAAGAGGAGTGCACATGCCAGTTCTCTTTTCAAAGAAATATTTTTCATACGAGACCCAGTGCCTTCAGGACCATGTCGATCGCCTTAATTCCAACGAATGGTGCCGCGACCCCTCCGACCCCGTAGATCAAGAGAGACCTTCTGAGGAGCGCAGCGGCGCCGAGCGGCCGGTATTTGACGCCGCGCAGGGCAAGGGGGATGAGGAGGATGATAATGATCGCGTTGAAGATTACGGCGGACAGGATCGCGCTTGCCGGTGATGCCAGGCGCATTACGTTCAGGGGAGCGATCTCGGGATAGACCCCGGCGAACATTGCCGGCAGGATGGCGAAGTACTTCGCCACATCATTGGCGATGGAGAAAGTGGTCAGGGTGCCCCGGGTCATCAAGAGTTGCTTCCCGACCTCGACGACCTCGAGGAGTTTCGTGGGGTCCGAATCGAGATCGACCATGTTGGCAGCCTCTTTGGCGGCCTGCGTGCCGGTGTTCATGGCTATGCCGACGTCGGCCTGCGCCAGTGCCGGAGCGTCGTTTGTGCCGTCGCCTGTCATTGCGACCAGCCTTCCTCTTTCCTGCTCCTCCTTGATGAGTGCCATCTTCTTTTCGGGGGTAGCCTCGGCGAGGAAGCCGTCGACGTTTGCCTCCTTCGCGATGGCCGCCGCAGTCCGGGGATTATCGCCGGTAATCATGACGGTCTTTATTCCCATGGCCCGAAAACGTTCGAACCGGTCCCCTATCCCTTCCTTTACCATGTCCTTGAGATGGATGACTCCGAGGACCTCGGCGTTCCGTGAGACCGCGAGCGGCGTTCCGCCGCCCTGGCCTATCCGTTCAGCGGTCAGGCGGACGAGCGGCGCAACGGTACCGCCGGACTCCTCAACGAATGCGCATATGGCATCCACCGCTCCCTTGCGGACGATTGTGCCGTTGAAGTCGCACCCGCTCATTCGTGTATACGCGCTGAAGGGCATGTATTCGACGACTCCGGTAAGGTTTTTTTCAAATCCTGCCGTTTCGTATTGCGAACCGATAAGGGAGACGATGGACCTGCCCTCGGGGGTTTCGTCGGCAATGCTCGCCTGGAAGGCTGCCTCCGCGAGACGTTCCGGAGGTACCCCATCCACCGGGATGAGTTCGCTCGCCATCCTGTTGCCCAGCGTGATTGTCCCCGTCTTGTCGAGAAGGAGCGTGTCGATGTCTCCTGCCGCCTCCACGGCCTTGCCGCTCATGGCGAGAACGTTCTTCCTGATGAGCCGGTCCATACCCGCGATCCCTATGGCGGAGATCAGGCCGCCAATCGTCGTCGGAATGAGGCAGACAAGGAGCGCCGCGATGACGGTCATGGACAGGGCGATCCCTGAGTACATTGCCAGGGGGACAAGGGTTACCGACACAAGGAGAAAGACAAGGGTCAACCCCACAAGAAGAATATGGAGCGCGATCTCATTGGGCGTCTTCTGCCGTGACGAACCCTCTACGAGCGCGATCATTCTGTCGAGAAACGAGCTCCCGGGACTTGCCGTTATTCTGACACGGATCTCGTCGGAGAGCACCCGTGTGCCTCCCGTCACGGCTGACCGGTCGCCTCCGCTCTCACGGATGACGGGGGCCGATTCCCCCGTGACGACGGACTCGTCAACGGAAGCGATGCCCTCGATGACCTCGCCGTCACCGGGGATGACCTCGCCGGCCCGCACGACAACAATGTCATCCCTGGCAAGCAGGGTGGAAGAGACCTCTGTTTCGATGCCATCCTTCACGAGGCGGGCAGGGGTGTCCTTTCTTATCTTCCGCAGACTGTCTGCCTGCGCCTTGCCGCGCCCTTCCGCGACTGCTTCGGCGAAGTTGGCGAAGAGTACGGTGAACCAGAGCCAGACACTCACTGAGGCGGTGAACCACAGCGGTGCAGAGTGGCGTCCGGGGGCGATGATGTCCTGAAAGAAAAGCCCCGTCGTGAGGGCGCTGCCCACCTCGACGATGAACATGACGGGGTTTCTGATCATAACACGGGGCGACAGTTTTTTCAGGCTCTCGACGACGGCCCGACGCAGAATCCTGCCGTCAAAAAGCGATACATCTTTCCGTGGGTGCTGTGTCATCCTAGAATCTCCTCCCCGCATGGGCGATGAAGTGTTCCACTACGGGTCCCAGGGAAAGGGCTGGAAAGAATGTGAGGGCCCCGACGATGATAACGGCACCGATGAGGAGCACCACGAAAAGAAAGCCTTCCGTAGGGAACGTACCGGGGCCGGGAGGGATATCTCTTTTTGACACCATGGAGCCGGCGATGGCGAGGACGGGAAGGATCATGAGGAATCTGCCCGCCAGCATGGCGATGGCCAGAACGATATTCCACCAGGGGGTGTTGGCGTTGAGGCCCGCGAAGGCGGACCCGTTGTTTCCTCCGGCGCTGCCGGCGGCATACAGGATCTGGCTCAATCCATGGGGGCCGCCGTTTGTGACGGAGCTCGCACCGTATGGCGCGATGGCCGACCAGGCCGCCGTGATAAGAACGATGAAGGGAAAAATGAGGATGTAGGCCGTGACGTACTGCATCTGGCGGGCCTCGATCTTCTTCCCAAGGTACTCAGGGGTGCGCCCGACCATGAGGCCCGCTATAAAGACCGCAAGGATCGCGTAGATCAACATTCCGTAAAGCCCCGCCCCGACACCGCCGAAGACGACCTCCCCGAGCATTATGTTCACAAGGGGGACGAGACCGCCCAGGGGCGTGTAGCTGTCGTGCATGGAGTTTACGGCTCCACAGGACGCCGCTGTAGTTATCGCCGCGAAGAGCGTTGAGCCTGCAACTCCGAAGCGCACCTCTTTTCCCTCCATGTTTCCTGTCGCCTGATCAAGGGGCAGCCCCGCGAGGGCGGGATTCGGGCGGGACTCTGCGTAATAGCTGACCGCAGTGCCCGTCATGAAAAGAACTGCCATCGCCCAGAAGATCACCCACCCCTGCCGTCTGTTGCCCGCCATCCTGCCGTAGGCATAGGTCAGGCCGGCGGGAATCAGGAAAATGAGCACCATTTCGATAAAATTGGTCAAAGGCGTCGGATTTTCAAAGGGATGGGAGCTATTGGCATTGAAGAAGCCTCCACCGTTCGTTCCCAGTTCCTTGATGATCTCCTGCGACGCCACCGGTCCCATCGCAATGGTCTGGCGGGCCCCTTCAAGGGTCGCGATCTCCCTGTAGGGGTGGATATTCTGAATGACGCCCTGCGACACCAGAAAGAGCGCCCCGAGTATTGAAAGGGGCAGCAGGACATAAATGATGGAACGGGTGAGATCGACCCAGAAATTACCTATCGTTGCTCCCCTTGCCGGTGACGCCTTTCGGGTGAGGCCCCTCGCGAGGGCAAAGGCCACGGCAATGCCCGCCCCGGCGGAGACGAAATTCTGCCAGGCGAGGGCTGCCATCTGGACGAGATAGCNNCAGAAAAAGCTGAAAACGAAAAGCGAGAAGGCGTATTCCTTCCAGGACTGTTCCCTGTCCTTATCCACCATCACCATGCGGTACGCAAGACGTTCTGCCGCACCGAGGACCCTGGGAAGGGGTTTTCTTTCTCCCTCGAATACGCGGTAGAGATAATTCCCCACCGGCCTTGTCAGGGCAAGAATGATCAGGAAATAGAGTATTATCTGGACCCAGCCGTAAATGCTCATGTCATGTCCCTAAAAGCGGTCCGGCCTGCACAGTGCGTAGACAAGGTATATGGCGAGCAGCAAGGATACGATCGACCCTGCGACATATTCCATCGAGACATCCCCTCTTTTCAGTTCTTTCCGAAACGGATCATGTAGAGCCACGCAACCACGAAAAACACAAGCATCGCGATGCCAAACAGATCATCGAATATATCGGACCCCTGGATAAACATGATAGAGGGAAGAGCAAACTGCGTGCCTTGAACCGTCTCTGGATCTTGACAATGTTTTCAACAGGTTGCCTGAAGCAGGTTCCTGGATGGCGTTGCAGAATGAAAGATGGGCCTTTTCAGAGATTGCAAAATGCAATAAGGGGACATGGTTGAAGATGCTATGTCTCTTCATATCTTTTGCGCTTGCGCCACAACGTCGAAGCGTCGACGCCGAGTATGCGGGCAGCCTCATCGAGGTTTACGGAAGATGCCATTACGGAGATGATGTGTTCTTTTTCCACCTCTTCCAGTGAGTGGTGCCCTCCTATCCGCACGCTGTTTCCGGTTCCGGGTCTTATTCGTTCGGGAAGGAATTCGGGCCCGATGACCTGGGAAGGGCACAGGATGACGGCCCTTTCCATTGCGTTTCTGAGTTCCCTTACGTTTCCCGGCCAATTATATGAGAGCATAGCTTGCTCCACAACCCCCGACAATTCAGGGACCGCCCTTTTTGCATCCCTGGCAAAAAAGGCGAGGAACCTCTTTGCCAGTGAAATTATGTCCTGCTGCCTTTCCCGTAAAGGGGGCACCGGTATTTCTATGACATTGATCCTGAAGAGGAGGTCTTCGCGGAACTTTTGCTGCTGCACAGCCTGTTCCAGGTCTCTGTTCGTGGCGGCCACAATACGTACATTGGCCTTGCGTGTTCGTGTCTCGCCCACCCGTTCAAAGGATTTTTCCTGGAGGAACCTCAGGAGCTTGCCCTGGATGGCAGGGGATATCTCGCTTATCTCGTCAAGGAAGAGCGTTCCTCCCTCGGCCCGTTCAACCATACCTTCCTTGTCCTGTGTCGCGCCGGTGAAGGCCCCCCTGGCATGACCGAAGAGTTCGCTGGCGAGAAGTTCTTCCGACAGGGTAGGACAGCTTATGGTAATAAAAGGACGGTTGGCCCGGGGACTTTTCATGTGGAGCATCCTGGCAAGGATCCCTTTTCCCGTGCCGCTTTCCCCGCGCATCAGCACCGCGGCATCGGATAGAGATGCCCTGGTCAGAATGTCGATGGCCGCAGCCATCTTCGGAGCGCCGCTGTCGAGGCTGATCTCGGGAACGATCTCTTTCAGTCTGTTCTCAAGCTCCGCCACTCTGTCTTCCAGTTCCAGGGCGCAGGTGGTCTTGTCAATGGCATGACGTATCTGGGCGGGAGAAAAGGGTTTGGGGAGGTAGTCCCTGGCGCCGAGTTTTATGGCCTCCACCGCGGTTTCAAAGGTCGCGTAGGCAGTTATGATGATGACGGCTATTCCGGGAGAGAGCGCCAGGATCTGCGGCAGCAGGTCCATCCCGTTCTCGTTGCCGAGCCTGAGGTCGAGAAAGGCAATATCGTATCTTTCCTGCCTCAGGGCCGCCAGCGCGCTGCCCGCACTGCCCACGGCGGTAACGCGGTGCCCCATCGTCTCCAGGCAGACAGAAAGCGTGGACCGTATGTTTTTCTCATCATCGATGACAAGGATGTTCTTCATACAAGATACCTTTAGCACAAACGGGGGCCGTCCACAAGGGCCCCACATTCATCCCGTCACGGATGCGGGCAAGGCCTTTTCTTTCACCGGTTGTTCTTCAAAATGTCTTTCACGATTTGCCAGTCAGGGTCCGGAAAGCTGTATGCATGGAGATCGCCCGGGGTTACCCATTGAACCTCGTCGTGGTCGTTGAGGACCATCTCGCCGGAGACATACTCCGCGCGGTACGCATAAAGGATGATGGCCGACTGGCAGTTGAGGACGTGTTTTCGCGAGGAGATGAGCGTACCCACGGTTATATCGATGCCCAGTTCTTCCCGGATCTCCCGTTTCAGGCATTCCTCGAGGGTTTCATTTTCCTCGAGCTTGCCGCCGGGGAATTCCCAACCATGCCCCATGAAGGGGTGCTTTCTCCGCGCAATGAGTATCCTGCCGTTTCGTTCTATGACGGCGGCGGTGACGGGCAGATAATCGGGGTCGGTCATTGGGAAGTTCCTTTCATTGTTTTTATAACATCATGAAGGAGCGCAAAACCAGCATAAACAGTCGGCCCCGCGACCGGTGATCCGGCTGACGGCTTGACCGCGTGCTATTTAGAGGGCTTTCCGGTGGAGTTCTTGTGCAGAGAGATTCTTACGGCAAAGCCGCGGTCCAGGTGATAGGTTTGCTCTATACCTGTAACCGAGGGGTTTTGCATGGAAAGATCTGCCGCCAGATTCTGTGTGTCAAGGCTGACGGTGAAATCAACGGTGCCGTCAGAGTCGTAATCCACGGCCTCTTCGATCTTCCGGGGCCAGGGGGGTTGTCCATACCAGTTTACCTGTATAAAGCCCTCTGTGCGGTCCGAGAAAAGGCCGTCGAAGACGGGGCGGTGTATGAGGGATTTATACGTGCCGTGGTCGATGGTTTTTATCACTTCACCGCCTGAGTATCTGGGCGATACGGTTATACCGGTGGTGCGCGCAAAGATACGGCTCAAGGCATCATTCCCGACGAAGGTGACAATGACAACGATGAATGCCGCGGCCGCCATTGTGTATCCGATTGCCGCTTTAAGCTTTTTTGCCGCCATTTAACCCCTTTATTAATGTGTCAGCAGGCTTCCCGTGGTGAAGAGCCCTATGATCCGTACGATAGCGCTCTGAATATTTCCACCCGCCATGGTGGAGAGAAAGAGAAACGCCGGGAAAAGAAAAAGCAGCCGCTGCGCCGTCCGGTCATCCCCGAGGGAGGTGCCCTTGATGTGGAACGAAAGCGCCCCTTTGGGACAATTGTCGATGCACTTGCCGCACTTGATGCAGGTCATACGGGCCTTTCCTTTGTCGAGAGATTCTTCCGACATGGAAAAGGTGGGGCAGACGGTGATGCATTTCCTGCATTTCACGCAGAGGTCTTTGTCCACACGTACCTCAAAGGGGCTTATCTTGTTCGTGAAGGATTGAAAGGCCCCAAAAGGGCAGAAAAGCCCGCACTGGATCCGCTTCTTTGCGAGAAGGGGCAGTATTACGACAAGACCCGCGAAAAGCGTCAGGAATATGATCAT
>DNYO01000005.1 GCA_003506795.1 Deltaproteobacteria bacterium | reverse complement strand
TTTGTAAAGGAGGTCAGCCCCCATGAAGATTCGTACATTGTTTTTGCTGATTGCAATTGCAGCAATTGCCGCTTTTGCCGCGCTCAACTGGAATGCGTTCATGACGAAGACAAGTCTTTCCCTGGGCGTTGCCGTAGTTGAGGCACCGCTCGGGTTAGTGATGCTTGGCATCGTGGTTTTCGTAGCGGTGTTGTTCCTTGTGTTCCTGGTTTATCTGCAGACGTCGTTTCTCCTCGAGGCCCGCCGTAACGCGAAGGAGCTTCAGTCCAACCGGGAGCTCGCGGAACACGCCGAGGCCTCGCGTTTTACTGAACTTCGCGGGTTCCTGGACGCGGAGATGAAAAAACAGGCGGACCTGGATGCACAGTCGAGGGCGGCCGTGCTGGCAAGGTTGGACCAACTCGACAGCGATCTCCGCTCTTCGGTGGAACAGACGGGAAACACGCTCTCGGCATACATCGATGAACTGGAAGACCGGCTTGAAAGAGCGGGCGCGGCACCGCGCCCGGGGGCTCCCGGTTAATTGAGTTCTGTGCTCGTCGCGGCATTGGCGCACAATTGTGGAAAGCTGTTGTCTTCGAAGAAAATAGCGGCCCGTTCTCTTGCTTCCTCCACGCTATGGCTGCTCTGGATCCGGGAACTCAGCTGATGGCCGAATGGATAGTTTCTGGCAAAATAATAGGTGAATTCCTTGAGCCTGCCGAGCCGGCGCTCAGGCCGGTAAAGCTCGTTGATGAGATCTATGAAGGTAGTGTAAAGTGCGGGCAGAAAGACTATCGGACCGGCTATGTCGCAGCCGTAAATCTCCCGGGCGATTTCAGCAAAAAGCCAGGGCTTTATAACCGCCCCGCGGCCGAGCATCAATCCGTCGGCGCCGCAGACGTCCAGACAGTCTCTAGCGTCCCGGACGGTGAATATCCCGCCGTTGGCAACGACGGGGATTCCGATCCACCCCTTTATCCTGGCAATCCACTCCCATCGCGGCCTTCGTGCAAACGACTCTTTTTTAAGCCGGGCATGAACGGTCAGCATATCAACACCTTCATCTTCGAGCATGGTACAGAAGTTCTTCAATACTACTTCATCAAGCTCGGCACCAAGCCGGATTTTCGCGGTAAGCGGCAGAGGCGTATGCTTTCTCGCCTCTTTTACGATGCGCCGGGCATTTTCCGGTTGTTCCATCAGCGCGAACCCGCTGCCTGACTTACCGACAGACCAGTGCGGACAGCCCATGTTCAGATCTATAGCATAGGCGTTAAGTCTGTGAAGCGTATCCATGGCCGGGACAATTTCCCTGTCAGAGGAAACGAGCAGCTGATAGGAGAGCGGTTTTTCAGAAACGGTGCTGATCAGGTAAGGAGAAATCCTGGAATTCTCGGTGGGCAGCCTTTTTGCCCATAGCATTTCCGTTGACAATAGACCGACCCCGCCGAATCCGGAGAAGATCTGCCGGAGGGCGCTGTGGGTGAGGCCTGCCATCGGTGCCTGAAGGAGGGGCGGATCTANNCCATTAATGCACAGCCTGCGTTCAAAAAGAGAAAGGTTCGCGGGCAGGCTCCATTGTAGCATAATATTCTACCTTGCGGAACGGTTGGATTTGCAGGAAAATAGGAAGAAGAAAGATTCCCCTATCGGTGGGATGACAAAGAAGGATGATAGACCGTGGACGATCTGAAAAAACTTCTCAATCCGGAATCAGTGGCCCTTATCGGCGCAGGCGAAAAGGAAGGGTCCGTGGCGAGGCCGATTTTGCTGAACCTGGCCAATTTTTTCAAGGGTTCGATATTCCTCGTGAATCCTGCAAGGAAAACGCTTCTTGGAATGGAGTGTTTTCCTTCCGTTGCGGCAGTCCCCCGGGCCGTCGATCTGGCGGTGGTGGTCGTGGGGGCGCCCCTTGTTCCCGATGCCATCGAACAGTGCGCCCGGGCAGGGGTAAGGGGAGCGGTCATCATATCCACGATGTTCACCCATGGGGGCGCACCGGACAGGCAGCTGATAGACCGGGTGCTTGAAATCCGTCGTCGATACGGTATCAGGATAATAGGTCCCGGTTCGGTCGGCATCATACGGCCCGATATCGGCCTCAATACAAGCTTTCTGAACGTGAATCCGGAACGTGGCAACATCGCCTTCATCTCCCAGAGTGGTGAACTTGGCGATGCGACGTTGAAATGGGGCATCGAGGCCGGCATCGGGTTCAGCACCTTTGTGTCTCTTGGCTGGATGATCGATGTGGACTTTGGCGAGGTCATCGATTTCCTGGGAGACGATCTTTCGACGCGCAGTATTCTTCTGAGCATGGAGCATGCACGAAACGCCAGGAGGTTCGTGAGCGCCGCGCGCGGTTTTGCCCGCTCCAAGCCGATCATCGTCCTGAAGCCGGGTCGTTTCCCCGAAAGCGCCGCCGCCGCTGTTTCATCGATGGAGGCCCCCTGGGGGGATAATGAAGTCTACGATGCCGCATTCAAGCGAGTCGGGGTGGTAAGGGTGGGGGAGGCAAAAGACCTCTTCAACGCGGCCCAGGTGCTCGATTCGAACTATGTGCCCGCGGGTCCCAGCCTTGCCATCCTGGGGAACGCAAGGACGGTGGGGGTGCTGGCGGCCGATCTCCTCATAGAGTTGGGGGGCAGTGTCGCCCGGCTTGGTTCTGAAAGCCGGGAGAAGCTTGTGCGGGCGCTGAACGATCAATGGAATGGGAAAAATCCCATCGATCTGGGCGGTACTGCAGATGCGCGGAGGTACAGGGAGGCGATCAGCATCTGCCTCGACGATCCCTCCATCGATGCCGTTCTCGTGATTTACACGCCGCACGCGACTACCATTGCCGAAGATATAACGACGGCGATATCGGCTCTTTCGCGCGGGACGCGAAAACCTGTCATCGTCAGTCTTATCGGCGGCGAAGAGATGAAGAAGGCTGCCGCCATCCTGCATGAGAAGAACATACCCGCGTACGGCACTCCCGAGGAGGCCGTCAGGACGTATCTTCAGATGTTTACCTACAAAAGGAGTCTTGAGCTTCTCTATGAGACCCCCGAGGATCTGCCCATCGACGAGGCACCCCCGAAGAATCATCTGAAGACCCTGATCCGGCGAGCGCTGAAGGAAGGCGTGGATACCCTCACGTCCGAAGAGTCAATGACCTTTCTGGCTACCTACGGGATCCCTGTCCGGGGAACGTCCCCATCGGCGGCTGAGGCGGAGTCTTCGCTCAATGATATGGATTATGGTCTTTATCTTGCCATGGGGAGAGACCGGGACTTCGGGTCTGTGATCAGGTTCGGTATGGGAGGCATCGGCCGAGGGGTCTTCAACGACTGCGCTGTCGGCTTGCCTCCGTTGAACCAGACACTGGCACGGCGCCTGATCGAGGAGTCCAGGGCTTACATAATGCTGCAGGGAGGGCTGGGAACGCAACCGGTGGAGCTGTCGGAACTCGAGCGCGTTATCGTCAATTTCTCCAACCTGATAGTTGATTTCCCGGAAATCGTGGGCATCGATATCGATCCTCTTGCGGTCTCAAGGGGAAAGATAACGGCGAATCATGCGACGGTCTTTCTTGGTCCCGGCGAGCTTCCTGCGGGGAGAGCCTACCC
>DNYO01000128.1 GCA_003506795.1 Deltaproteobacteria bacterium | reverse complement strand
TTCAGGTATCCCATCTCTTCGAGCCTGCCAAGGGCCCGGTGTGCCCGTGAGGGCACCGACGCAAAAATGACCCCTGCCATTTCCCTCAGCATGATCCATACCTTTTCCGGCCGGGACATAAAGGACCCGATCTGTGCATATTCCATGGGATCGTACTTTTCCCACAGACCCTGCCCGCCGCGAAAAGCCGGTATGCCGGCATCCACGGATATCCCGGCGCCGGTAAAGGCGACAACATATTTATGTTCCTTGATGATATCGGCTATTTTCTTGTATTCTTCCATTTTCACTCCCCCGGCCATAGAGATCGCGAAGCACAGGCCATGAGACGTTCTTACTCCTCACTCTTTACGTTTCGCTTTCTGCCCGGCCTTCCAACCTTTGTTGATATCCTTGAAGGCCGGAATGAGCCCGAATCCGTCGGCCTTCTTGATTGCCCGCTTGATCGCTTCGGCAAGCACAAATTCCGCAAGCACCCCCACCTTGTTGATGTCGGCATCCACCTCTCCCATTGCAAGGCCGATTACGAGATCCCCGTCGAAGGTGGTATGAACGGGATTGATCGTCTTGATGAGACCTCCCTGAGCCATCTGTGATACCTTCGTGATGTCCCTCTTGGAGAATTTCGCATTTGTGGCGACGACGCCGAGGGTTGTATTGACAATTCCGAACTGCTTCTTCACTATGCCCTGCTTGAGACAGTTCGTGGTATTGGCGAATTCGAGGCTGTCTTCCGCCTTTCTCAAACCGGCGATGATCTTTCCCGTCACATTATCGATGATATCACCGAAGGCGTTGACGACAACAAGGGCCCCCACCCTGAGGCCGTCAGGCATGGCTACGCTGCAGGTCCCCAGTCCGCCTTTCATTGCCCGGGACATCTCGAAAAGCTTACCGACAACGGCGCCGGTACCCGCGCCCACACTGCCCTCCGCAACATTTTCCCCGGCATTGGCGCATGCCTCGTACCCCATTTGCGCTGTCGGCCTGATCTTGTGATCGCCGAAGAGAAGATCGAATATAACGGCAGTGGGAACGATGGGAATGCGGGTGATGCCCACATCGAAACCGATGCCTTTCTCCTCCAGGTAACGGGACACTCCCGTGGCCGCATCAAGACCGAAAGAACTTCCTCCGGCGAGGACAATAGCATGTATCCGCTCCACAATATGGCCGACATTCAGTGCGTCGACCTGCCGTGTCCCCGAGGCGCTCCCGCGCACATCGATCCCGGCCACCGCCCCCTCTTCGCAGAGTATGACGGTGCACCCTGTCAGCCCGGTGTAATCCGAGGCATGGCCAACCTTGATGCCCGGAATGTCAGTTATGGAATTGAACATAAGCGATCACCTTTCATGATGAAATTGTGTCAATTACCCAGCTTTTTCCGAATATTCAGGGACTTTTGATTGTTTTCCCGTTTGAGGTCCTTTTTGAGTTTTACGAGTGCCTTTTCGATGTCGTCATATTTGATGGAGAGAATTTCACAGGCAAGTATGGCCGCGTTGCTCCCGGCATCTATTCCGACGGAAGCCACGGGAACTCCCCTGGGCATCTGCACGATGGAATACAGGGCGTCCTTTCCCTTGAGGATCCCGCCGCTGGCGGGGACGCCGATGACGGGCAGCGTCGTATGCGACGCGATCACCCCCGGCAGATGCGCCGCCATCCCGGCGACGGCGATGATGACCTCAATGCCTTGTTTGCGGGCGTTCTTTGCATAGGCAACGGTTTTTTCGGGATCGCGGTGTGCCGATGAGATATCGACCATGTACGGGACGCCTGCCTTGGCGAGAAACGTAAGGCCGTCTTCGATTACTTTAATGTCGCTGTCACTTCCGAGTAGGATCAAAACCTTTGGCTTTTGCATTCCTCGCTCCCTTCGGGCCTGGTTTTTTTGCGAACACGGTGTGTTAGTAATACCATATTTCGCGTCTCAATACATGGGTTTTGTCAGTCGCGCACCTGTATGGTTGCCTTTTCACCGCGAATATGCGACTGATATACAAAGATGGAAAAAAACACCATAGCGATGGTTCCCCTTTTCAAGGGCCTTTCGGAAGCCCAGCTCAGCTCGATGGCCAGAGCGTTCCCCCGCCGTCATTACGGCCCGGGCGAGACTATCTTCACCGAGGGTGAGGCGGCCGAAGGCTTCTACGTATTGCTTTCCGGGAGACTGAAGATATACAAGCTGTCGCCGGAAGGGAAGGAGCAGATCCTGCACATAATAGAAGCCGGCGAACCCTTTGCCGAAGTGGCCCTTTTTTCCGAAACCACATATCCCGCTTATGCCGAAGCGATCGGACGGAGCGAGGTTATGTTCTTTTCGAGAAGGGCCTTTCATCAACTTGTCAGAGAAGATCCCTCCATAGTCATGAACATGCTCGCCATCCTCTCGCAAAGACTCAAATATTTCACCCGCCTCGTGGAGGACCTGTCTCTCAAGGAAGTGCCCCAGAGACTGGCCACATATCTCATCTTCCTGGCCCAACGGGAAGGATCGCACAGCGTCTCGCTGGGAATATCCAAGGGACAGCTTGCGAGCCTCCTTGGCACCATACCGGAGACGCTGTCGCGCATCATGGCCAAAATGGCCGGCAGGGGGATCATCGAAATGCAGGGGCGGCGGATCAGGATCGCTGACCGCGCTTCCCTGGAAGCGCTGGCGGCCGGAGAAAAACTTCTTCAATAACGCCCTTACCGACTACCCCTTCATGGGTGGTGAAGTGACGGGGCACCTCACATGATTGCCGCTTCCGTACTCACTTCGACAAGGTGTTCCTGACGGTCGTCAACAAGGGAGATGGCTTTACCTGGCTGAGATGCGCCGTCTACCGTGACACGTGTTACCGGCGTTCCGGCCCTTTTTTGCGAGACTTTTATGTGATACATGGTATCCCGGTAGCGGTAATGTACCGTGAAACCCACCCAATCGGCAGGCATGCACGGCTCGACGTACAGTTTGTCCGCCTCGAGCCTGAGCCCCAGGAGTGATTCCACGATAAGCCGGTACATCCAGGCCGCCGATCCCGTATACCACGTCCATCCCCCGCGACCCTCGTGGGGTTCCACCGCGTAGACATCGGCTGCAACGACATAAGGCTCCGCCTTGTAGGTACCGATCCCAACCGCCGAACTTCCATGGTTCACGGGACTGATCATGGTGAGAAGCTCCCACGCCCGCCGGCTGTCACCCAGCCTGGCAAACGCCATTGCCGCCCAGATTGCCCCGTGCGTATACTGCCCGCCGTTTTCCCTTACTCCGGGAACATAGCCTTTTATGTAACCCGGATCCAGATCGGATTTGTCAAAGGGGGGATCCAGAAGCTGAATGAGGGCGTCGGCCCGGCGAACCAGATATTTGTCGACAGCGTCCATCGCCAAACGGGACCGGGCGGCATCACCCGCACCCGAGAGCACGGACCAGCTTTGCGCTATCGAGTCGATCCGGCACTCAGAACTACTCGCCGAGCCCAGCGGGGTGCCGTCATCGAAGTAGGCGCGGCGATACCACTCGCCGTCCCACCCGTTTTGTTCGATGCTGCGGCGAAGCCTGTCGGCCTCACCTTCACAGAATGTGCTGAAATCCAGGTCGCCGCGCAGCCGCGCGATCGATGAGAACCGGCCAAGCACTTCGCACATGAAGAACGCGAGCCAGACACTCTCGCCCTTGCCCTCACGGCCCACCATGTTCATACCGTCATTCCAGTCGCCGGAACCGATGAGAGGAAGACCGTGTTCGCCGAACGTGAGGCCTCTTCGAATGGCCCTCACACAATGATCGTAGAGACTGGCCCTCTCCCGGGAGAGGCCCGGCAGATCATAGTAGGAATCCTCTTCGGAATTGACCGGGCGTCCCTTTATGAAGTGGATTGATTCGTCCAGTACCCCCGTGTCGCCGGTACTCTGGACGTAGCGGCTAGTTGCGAGCGGGAGCCAGAGAAAGTCATCGCTGCAGCGGGTTCGCACCCCCCTGCCAACCGGCGGGTGCCACCAATGCTGGACATCTCCTTCGGAAAACTGGCGGCCGGCGCAAAGGAGCAAATGTTCCCTGAGCAGGCGCGGCTCGGCGTGGACGAGGGCCATTGCGTCCTGCAACTGGTCGCGGAAACCGAAGGCACCGCCCGATTGGTAGTAGCCGCTTCGCCCCCAGAGACGGCAGGCGAGCGTCTGGTACGGGAGCCAGCCGTTGGCAAGGAAATCGACGGACTGGTCGGGGGTTTCCACCTTAACTGCGCCGAGCATGTGATTCCAGTAGCGCCACACGTCTTCGAGCGCCTCTCTTGCGGCAACACAGTCACGAAAGCGACGGGCGAGACCGGCTGCTTCATCGGCATTTTGTCCCGAGCCGAGGGTGAAGACGATCTCCCGTTCCTCGCCGTCGTCGAGATCAAAGGCCACCTGTATCGCACCGCATGGATCGAGTCCGGCCCCAACCCTGCCGGAAAGGCGTGACCGGCTCATGGCGGCGGGTCCGCTCTGCGTTCCATTACGGCCGAGGAACTCGGTCCGGTCACCGCTCACGGTTCGGGTGGCATGGTCCACGTTAAAAAAGGCAACCCGGTTGCCGAAT
>DNYO01000078.1:6962-8242 GCA_003506795.1 Deltaproteobacteria bacterium | reverse complement strand
CATGCTTGCCCTGGGGGGTGATGCAGCGAGCGATACGGCTGGCGCCCTTATTGCAGCCCTGGGCAGAGCACAAGGGGAGAGGTCCCCTTCGTCGGGCCTGTGGGCGCAGGGATACGGCAGCACGGGGGACAGACGGGCCGATGACATATCGTCGCGCTACGGTTACGATACATCGGGCATGATGGCCGGACTCGACAGACAGGTTGCCGATTCCCTCCTTCTCGGCATTTCGCTGGGGTACTCCTCCACGAGGGCCCACATGAAGGACCTCCCCGACAAGGCCACCATATCGAGCTACCAGGGCGCCCTCTACGGNNCCAGATCGCGAGGAGGGCCAACGTCGCCTACGGCGGCCATGCATTGGGGGGATACGCGGAGGCGGGGTACCGGATAGCCGCCGCGCCCGTGGACGTCATCCCCATGGTATCCCTGGCGGGCACGAGCCTTATGCGCAACGGCTTTCAGGAGAGAGATGCCGGGGCGATGAACCTCGACGTCGACGCCGGCCGCACCTCCTCCCTCGTGGGTTCCCTGGGCGTCAGGCTGAGGAAGGACTACACGGTTTCATCAGGCAGTGTAACCCCCGAGGTCAGGATGCGCTGGGATCATGAGTTCTCGAACAACGATCACGTGCTTGAGGCCTCCTTCTCCGGCTATCCCACAAGCGCCTTCACCATCAGGGCCGACAGGCCGGAAAGGAACAGCTTCGCCCCGGGCTTCACACTTACATGGTGGACGAAAGACAATATGGACCTTCACCTTACCTATGACGGCAGCTTCTCTGAAGACAGCACCCAGCACTGGGGAACCCTTGGCCTGCGGTATACCTGGTAGTGGAGCCGGCCCCTTGAGACCCCGAGGCCCTGAGACAATATCTGGTTGACCCCGCCGCACCCCGACACTCCGTAAAAAACTGATCTTGACTCATCGTTGTGTAATATGATACATAACAATAGCTATATATCATATAGATAGAATGACTATTATACTACACAATGATAAGGAAGACGGTAATATACACGTATGTAAACCTATAAGCTATGATGAGTACTGTTGTTCTACCATGCAAATAATTTTGAAGGAGGCAGGAATGAAGAAACTCTTATTGGCCCTATTTGTAATTTCTCTTATTATTCCGGCACTGGGTAATGCGGGCAGCGTATCGAGCAGATACGACGTTACATTCGGCGGTTTCGTGAAATACGACCTCGGTTATTCATCTCAGAATACCAGCGCAGACGCAGGTTCCGCGTTCCGGAAGAGCTCATCGACAAGATCGG
>DNYO01000078.1:0-6950 GCA_003506795.1 Deltaproteobacteria bacterium | reverse complement strand
GGCCAGAACTGGCAGCAGTGGGGCATGCCCTACTACGGGACATGGCTGGGCACCAGCGATTTCAACCAGTACTTGAGGGGCATCAGGACTCCCCAGATGGCTTTTCGGTATTTCTTCACCAAGGAATTTAACGCGATGGTCGGCATTACCTCGGCGACAGACTGGTCAGATGGAACGCGCCAGTACAATGACGGCTACGCCAGAAGCAACTGGCCCGGACTCATGAGTGAGGTTGCATACTGGTCCGACCGCTGCGGCAAGATCGGCCCCCACAACCTGAAGTTCGCCCTCGGTGCGTACTATGGCAGGGACAAAGAGAACTACGTCGACCCGAACAATGCGGCGAACTACAAAGACGATACGATCAATGCCTGGGTCACCGCATTCAGGTACTCCATACCGATCGTTCCCGAGAAACAGGGAAACAAAGCAATGTCCGTTCTTCTTAACGGCAACTTTTTCATCGGCCAGAACGTGGCCGGGAACAAATGGCTGAGCACTCCCAGTTATGGTGCCTACCTGAGACCCGGAAACGATGCGGCCGCACCGACGCTTTTCGGTCTTTTCGCGCAGGCGTCATGGTGGCTCACCAACAACGTGTCGCTCAACGGCCTGTACGGCTACCTGAAGTACAACTACAGCGAATGGGCACGCACCAACAGCGCGGCAGCGCGTGACCGGATCAACATGTCACAAACGTATGCCGTCAACCTTCTCTGGGATGCGAACAAGGCCATCAGGTTCGGAATCGAGTGGATGACGATGTTCAACAGTTTCAACGGCAAGGGCCAGGGTACGGGAACCGGCGCCGGCTTTGCCGATGGCAGCGGCACCATAAACCAGTACAGACTCGCAGCCTGGTACTTCTTTTAGGATGAAGGCAAAGGGCCCTTTCGGGCCCTTTGCTATATACGCGGCATCCCCTAAACCCATACGACGCAGTTAAAAATTCCGATCTGGCTGACCCGCCGTGCCGGGGTATTGGGATCGCCGCACCAGACACCGTCAACGATAAAACGGTATTCATGGATCCCGGGGTTGAGGGTTATCGTGGTTCTCCAGGTTCCATCCTTACATTTTCTGAGGGGTCGCGCGGTTTTGCGCCAGTTATTGAAGCTTCGTGCCACGAAGACTTCATGCGCCGAGGGTGCATAGAGTTTGAATGTCACCCTCTTCTTGTGATTTTTTTCCATCATTGCCAGGAAACACCTTTCAAGGAATTGATGACGCATGGCAGCCTGACGAAAACTTCACCCAAGGTTCACCTGTACAACTCTATAATAAGAACCGGGTTGTGTCTGTCGCAGAAGCGCTATTTATTTTGTAGTAGTTTTGTAAAATGTCGTGTCATCGTTTTTTGTCGCGATGGGACGACGGGGACAGTATTACTCCACGAGACCATATTTCACGGCATACCAGATCAATTCGTTGGTCTTCTTGACGGAGATTTTTTCGAGAATTCTGACCCGGTACGTTCGGACGGTATTTATGCTGAGGTGGAGCTGTTCGGCAATCTCCTTGTTCGTCAGTCCGCTCGCGACCATCTTCATTACCTGGAGCTCGCGAATGGAAAGCTTCTCGTGTGGGGGGGCTTCGGTATCGGATTCAAAATCTAGAACCATCTGCTCTGCAAACGCCGGGTTGACATACCTCTTCCCCGAGAGGATCTTGTTTACCGCGGCGACCAGCTCTTCCGATGCGCTCCGTTTCGTAATATAGCCCTGCGCCCCGGCCTTTATGGAACGCACCGCGTATTGTTCCTCGGGATACATGCTAACTATCAGGACGGGGAGCCTCGTCCGTTTCTTCTTGATCTCTTTCAGGGCTTCGAGGCCGTTTATATCGGGAAGAGAAATATCCAGCAGGACCAGGTTGTAATCATTGTGGTGGATCTTGTTGATCAGTTCATAGCCTCTGCGTGCCTCATCGAATATCATATCGGTGAAATGCTCCTGGAGTATCTCCTTGAGACCTTTCAATACCACGGGGTGGTCGTCGGCGATAATGACTCGCAGCATCTGCCTATCCCTCCTTGTCTGAAGTGTTGACCGGGCGGAGCGGAACCGTAAGGGTGACTGTTGTGCCTTTTCCCCGGACTCCCATAATGGTCAGGGTTCCACCCATTGCATGCGCCCGCTCGTGCATGCCCGTCAGGCCGATGGATCTCGGATCTACAAGCTCTTTTTTTGTGATGCCTTTGCCATTATCGCTTATTTCCATGGTAAAGATACCCTTCTTTTTTTTCAGAGATATTGTGACGTCCTGTGCGCGCGAATGGCGCACCACGTTTGTGAGCGACTCTTGAAGGATACGAAAAGCTCCTGTGGAAACGGTATCGTTGAGCCCTATGTTATATGGTTCGGAGACGATGCGGCTTACAATATCCGTTCTTTTGGTGAGGTCTCTTACGGCGAGCTCTACCGCATCCCTCAGGCCGAAGTCGTCAAGGGCCACGGGTCTCAACCTTGCCGACATCTGCTGGACTGTTATGATGGTGCGGTCAAGGGCAGCGAGCACGGAGTTCAATCTTTCCAGTATGAGTCCGTCGTTTTCCGGCAGCCTTCTCTTTATCCAGCTGACATCGAGTTTCATTCCCGTCAGGGCCTGCCCGAATTCATCGTGAAGTTCGCGCGAGAGTGTCGTGCGTTCGTCTTCGCGTATCTTCTGCAGGTGGATGCTGAGATGACGTAATCGTTCGTGGGAATCCTGCAAGGCGGCTTCGATCTTTCTTCTTTCCGCGATCTCCTGCTTGAGCAGTTCGTTTAATTCGGACAATCGGGCCGTGCGCTGCCTGACCCGTTGTTCCAGGACTTCATGAGTCTCCGGTCCATATGATGATGCCCCCGTTTCCGGTTGTACAGCATGCCTTCTGATCGTACCGGAATCGTCCATTGTTCTCCCCTCATGCAGGCTTTCATAGCCTGGATATCGCGCACCCCAGCCGGTATTCGTAGCCGTCACCGGCCGCCTGCGTACTGGTTTTTCGCATCCAGCCAAAAAAGTCTGTCGGTGTATCTTAGTCGGAGGAGACAAACCCCTGAAGTCGTCTCCGCCCTGACAACATATACGAATTATAGCAACGAAATCCGCAAGTGCAACAGGGGTAAGACATCGTTTGCGCCGAAGGCCTTGATATCGCTTGATTTTACGGGTATGTAATTCTTAAAATTTTTTCATAATTACGAAAAAGCTCATCGAAAGATACACCCTTTTCGATTCAGGGTGATACTCCCGCTGCTTTCAGGGCCGATTCCCGGGCTTTGTGAGCAAGATCTATTGATTGTCCCAAGGTGTTCAGGCACAGGGCAGGATTGTGAAAACCCATGCTGTTCTCGGCAGCGACAAAGTCCCAGTACCACTGTGCCTTTCTCAGGTTTTCCCGGGCCTTGTCAAGTTCTCCTTTGTTGACTCCCGAGACGGCCAGGGCCTTCGCGATGGCCTCGTGTGCCCCGGAGATTGTCATACCGGCGGTGTGTTGAAGCTCCCAGACGCTTTTCTGCGTGGCCTTTACACGATCGAGAAGCCATTTAGCCTCTTCGGGATGGCATCGCCTGCAGGATGCTTCCGTATTTTTCATGGGGCTTGTGACCCAGTGGGAAGTGTATTTTTGACCCCTCTCACGCATATAGGGCATATGGCAATCGGCGCAGGAGATGCCGGCTTTTGCATGGGTGCCGCCGGAAAACGTCTCGAAGTCAGGGTGTTGGGCCTTGAGCATCATCGTCTGGGAATCGGGATGGATCCAGTCGCCTTCAAAACCTCCCGGCTTTCCGCTATAGTATGCATACATCTGCTCCGGGTGAGCTCCCTTGTCCCAGGGAAAGATTACCCGTGATGTTTCAGGTTCGAAATAATATTCGGCATGGCACTGCCCGCAGACGTAACTGCGCATATCCTCCCTGGCCGCCTTCGTGACATCGATACCTTTTCTCTGCATGGCCTCTATGAAAGCCGGGTTGGCAACGCGAAGCTCCATGGTGGATGGATTATGGCAATTTGCACAGGCGATGGAGTGTTTCATCTTAACGAGCAATTCCCCCAGGGGCTTCTTTGCATAGGCCCATCCCGAACTCTTGAATATACCGATGAGGTGGGCGGACTTGCACGTCATGCAGGCGCCGGGGCTCTGAAGGGTGATCCGCTTTGATTCCTTGAGGTCCGTGAGCGCATGGGGATGTCCCCGATCTTCCGTGTAATCCTTGCTGAAGGCCATCCCTTTGAAATTCATCAGAATTTCCGGTTGTCTCAGCGAATGCTGATATTTGACGGAACCGCCAAAATCGGTGGGAGATGCGGACATCTCCGTATTCTTCTGGAAACTTCCGTACTGGAGAGGGTAATGGCGGCCCCATACGGCCGGATCGTATTCTCCCTCGGGGATTGCCGTCACCTCCGATTTGTCGGAAGGTTTCAAAAGGAAGGACCGAACCGCCGCTACAATGACAAAGATAAAAATTACAGCGAGCACAATGGTTATCACCGGCTTCTTATTCAAACCTGAGCCCTCCCTGCCCCACGGGGCGTCCATGGACGATAAATTTATGGCACTTCATGCAATCGGTGTTGCCTTTTGCCATGGGTGTTTTTTCGATAGTTGAGAAATGGCACCTTTTGCAGTTTGAGTTTGCGATGCCGCGTGCGTGGTTTGTGAGCTTGATGGCAAAAGGGTAGGACCGGGTTGTTTCCCCCACCACGTCACGGATCCCGGCATACGCCTTATAGGCCGCGGCGTAGACGATATTGTTCCGGGGAAGGTGGCATTCCACGCAGGCAAACTGCTTGTGCCGCGACGCCTGCCATGCGAAATAGTTGTTTTCCATGCTGTGGCACGAGCCGCAGAAATACGGGATGCCCCCAAGATGATATCCCGAAAAGACGACGACCATGAAAATGGCGCCAAGAGAAGCGCCTATCGCGATGAGCCTCCAGACGTGTTTCTTTATCACCGCATCAAAATCGGCCTTGTCGTTATCCTGCGGGAGCGACATCTCTTTCCTTGGATTGGTTTGTAAACACAGACAGTTTAGTATGGAGGTGTATCTCCGTCAACAAATAAAGATGGTCTCAGGTTTGAAACCTGAGACCATCTTCTCCCGCTTGACGAACTGCGTATTCGCAATATACTTGGAATATGTACGGGGTTTGTGCGGGTCACGCTGTAAGCGCGGTCCTGTTTATGCGGTAATGGTGCATCGAATCTACTCAGGAGGTGTTGCATGACAGCAGTGAAACCGAAGGGGAAAAGCAAGGTAACCCGGAAAAAAGCCGGAGGTTCAGTTCCGGGCAAAAACTTCATGATTGCATTGCAGGGTCTTGAAGAATTGGCGAAAGGGCAGATCAGTGCCGCGAAGGATCCCTTTAGGACAGGAATCGGTATTGTTAGCGAGATAAAGAAGATGACCTTACGCCTCGAAAACGAGATTGAGGACGATTCGAGGTCCATGACCGAGGCATACGATTCCGCCGGTGTGGTCGGCATGGGTATCGGGGTGCTCTAGAGGAGACCCGGCGCCCGGGTCGGAAGCTGAACGCGACAGGTGATTGGGGGCCTGTCGTTTTAGTCCTCTTCAAACCTGATAAACGAATGAATCACATTCCGTGAATCACGGGTTTCCTGCCCGAATACCGGAAGTCTGCGGGGGCCCGGGAAGATACGGGAGAGGGCGCACCTTCTGAAGAGTGGACAAGCCGTCTGGGGAGCAATATACTATGGTCACGTCCGTATATGTGAAGACGGACCGGGTTTGCCCGGCTGGCAATTATCGGGCATCAGGAGGGATGGTATCGGAGACACATTTACACCGGAAGAGATAGAACGGGCTTTGAGGATGCCCCTGCCCGGGTACGGTGCGCAGGTTCGCATGTCCCCCTCGCACAGGGAACTTGTGCCGCCTGCCGGAAAAGGGACGCCTTACATGGGAGCGGTGCTTGTGCTTCTCTATCCGGGAAACGAGCAAAGGGATCTCTTCCTCCCCCTGACGGTACGTACCGAGAACGTGAAAGTTCACAAAGGCCAGATCAGTTTCCCCGGAGGGGGATCTGAACCCGAGGATGCTTCGCTGGTCCATACGGCGCTTCGTGAGGCCTGCGAGGAACTGGGTGTCTGCAGCGAAGATGTGCGCATTATGGGGGCGTTGACCCCCATATATATAGAACCGAGCAATTTTCATGTTCACCCCTTTGTCGCCTACCTGCCCTATCGTCCGTCTTTTGTTCTGCAGATCGTGGAGGTCATGGAGGTTCTTGAAGTGCCGGTTTCACATTTTTTTGACCAAAAGAACGCTGGCGTCGAGGACTGGCTCATAGGAGGTGTCATGAGACGTATTCCCTATTTTGATGTCCGTGGTTACAAGGTATGGGGGGCGACGGCGATCATTCTCAGCGAGTTTGTCGCTATTCTCGAAGGCCTCGGGAAAGAACCTGATCCGGCTGTGTAGAGCGCCGCATCGGATGCCGGAGCACAGATGTCCCGATATTTTCTGCAAGGATTCATTGGATGCCCGTTAAATTGAGCGAAGAGGAATTCGACCGCATCGTAGCGCATGCAGTCGACAGGATCCCTCCCGAGATCCGCCAACATCTGGAGAACATCGTTATCACGGTGAAAAAACGCCCTTCGCGCCAGATGATGCGGGAAATGGGGATGCATCCCGATGACTACCCCCTGGGTCTTTTCCAGGGAGTTCCCCTTATCGAGCGTTCAGCAACCATTCCTCCTCTCTATCCCGACATGATCTACCTCTTCCAGGAACCCCTCGAGGAAATATGCGACACCCGGGAAGAACTTGAAGAGGAGATAGAGGTAACCGTCGTCCACGAAGTGGCCCACTACATCGGCATGACGGAAGAGCGCCTGGCGGAGCTGGGATACGGGTAAAGGCAGGAAACCATCTCGTATTTATCCAGTAACAACCGCGTGAGAAACGGGGAAAGACTAGAAGATTGTCTCA
>DNYO01000035.1 GCA_003506795.1 Deltaproteobacteria bacterium | reverse complement strand
GGCAGGGAAAAGGCAAAAAAGGTCAGGGCCTGAGGGCATAAGGTAAACCGGCGCAGCACTCCCAATCGGAATCATTGACAGGTCAAACGGCTCAATAAGCCCTGTTTGGCCTCTTTTTTTTGACGCGGAGAACATTTGCATTGCAGGGCCTCCGATGATAGTGTAAAAGGACACGTCAATGGATAACTCACTGCGGGAACTGGAAAACGTCGAACGACTGCGGCTTACGGGCAGGGTGGACAGCATTACCTGCCGTGAGATAGAATCACTTTTCAGGAACGCTGTCATGGCCGGCAAGAGGCTGATCATCGCCGACATGGCAGGCGTCAGCTATGTGAGCAGCGCGGGTCTGCGTGTGTTCCTTTCTTTCCAGAAGGAACTGAAAAAGGCGGGTGGAGAAATCTGCCTTTTCGCTACAACCCCTTCCGTTTATTCACTATTTGAAATAAGCGGATTCACCAGCATCTTTCGTTTCCTGTCATCGGAAGATGAGGTAAAGGGACTCCTGGAGGCACCAGCCGAAAAAACGGCGATACGGGAGGTCTCGTTCGACAGGGCAGTATTGCGCGTCCTTACAAGGAATCTCCCGGTCGGGTCATTTACCGTCATAGGCGGTGACGAAAAACTCTCGTCGGCCGGCTATGGTGAAGAGGACGTCAGCTCCGTGAAGGCCTCCGACATCCGGTTCGCCACCGGACTGGCTGCCCTTGGCCACCGGTTCGAAGACTACAAGGGCTATTTCGGGGAGGCTGCCGTAATCGACCGCAGTATCTTCGTTTATCCTGCCCTCAAGAGGTCCGCAGTCGATTTCATCATACATGCTGAAGGAGACAAGGACACGGCTTACCATTTTCTCCATGGTTTTTCGTTCCAGGGGGAATTCAATCATATCGTCTCCTTTGAACCGAAAGACAACCTCTTCACTCTCGACGAACTTATTGACAGCGCACAACTCGCATCTTCCTCTCCGATTATAGGGATAACAGGCATCTTTGAGAGCAAGGGCCTTTTCGGCATGCGTCTGAAGAAGATCCCGATCCGGGAAAACTCAAACCCCGGGGAAACGGACATCTTCTCGGGGGAAAGTTTTCCGGAATGGATGGATTACTCGATTGAGGCCGAGGACCTGTACAATCTGGTCGTCATCACGGGCATTGCAGTCAAAGACAGGGGCGCCGTCCAGGGAGCGGCCGACAGGATCATCCCTCGTGAGGGCCGTTACCACATTCACGGTATTGTGTTCGATAAAAAACCCTTCAACAAGATCATTGACAACTTTCCCAACGAACTCAAGAGGGTCGTGACCGGAATGGAACCCCACAGGGTGCTCCACCTTCTCGGCAAAACGAGGGTAGGCCCGGGCCTTCTGGGCATCGTGGAACTTGGCGGATAGAGATGGAACTCTGGGTAGGAGCTCTCAATCTCGGATTTCTCTACGCCTTCGTCGCCTTTGGCATCTACATAACCTTTCGCATTCATGATTTTCCCGATATCACCGTTGACGGGACGTTCACGACGGGCGCCGCCGTTACATCCGTCCTCGTCGTGGCGGGCACCCACCCCCTTCTGGCAGTGCTGGCCTCTTTTGTTGCCTGCATGGCGGCGGGAAGCATAACGGCGCTCATCAACACCCGTCTTAACGTCAACAGTCTCCTCGCCGGCATCCTCGTAATGACCGGCCTTTATTCCATTAACCTCCACATCATGGGCCGCTCCAACATACCGCTGCTCAACACATCCGAATTCTTCACGCTCCTCAACAGGGCGAACCCCGGGTTGCCCCATGAACCCTGGACGGCGATATGCCTCACCCTCATCATGGCCGCATCCTGGCTGGCCGTCTCCTTCTTCTTCAAGACCGACCTCGGACTTTCCATGCGGGCGAGCGGCAATAACCCCATCATGGCGCGGGCAGCCGGGATCAACGTGGACCGTGTCAAGATCTTCGGCGTCGCATTGGCCAACGGTCTTGTCGGGATCTCCGGCAGTCTCGTTGCGCAGTACCAGGGTTTTGCGGACATCGGGATGGGAATCGGGACCGTCGTCACCGGGCTCGCCTCGGTCATCATCGGGGAATCGATTCTCAAGAAACATTCCATCTATGCCTGGATAGCAAGCGCGGTGATCGGTTCGGTGATCTTCCGGTTCATGATCGCCATCGCACTTTACGCCGGTATGGACCCCGTCGATCTCAAGCTCCTTACGGCAATCTTCGTTCTCGTCACGCTCATCGTAACGGCAAAGATCGCAAAAGGCGCGGGAAAGGTGAAGAGGAAGCACCTCGTCACAGCAATGGCAGCCGCGGCTATTATCTTCGGGATCTTTGCCGGTGTGAAATATGGGAACCTCACAGCCTTTATACCTCAAAAAAAGGTCAAAATCGGTATCTTCCAGGTAAGTGATAACCCCATCCTCAACATCACCCGGGACGCCTTCCTTGACGAGATGAAACGTCTCGGCTACGTGGAGGGAAAGAACGCGACCTTTCTCGTAGAGAATGCCAACGGAGATATTGCCACGGTAAATGCCATAGTCGACAAGTTCCTCCGCGACAAAGTGGACATTCTCGTTCCGATATCCACGGCATGCACGCAGGCGGCCTCCAGGAAGGTAAAGGACCGCCCCGTTGTCTTTGCCACCGTCGCGAATCCCTTCGTCATAGAGGTCGGCAAAACGGACACGGATCACCTGCCGAATGTAACGGGTGTCTATGGCGCGGTACCCATGGACAGAACAATGGAGATCGTCACTAAAATCCTGCCGGGGCCCATCAAGATAGGGGCGATATGGGACCCTTCGCAGGCAAACTCGGAGGTCAATGTCAACAGCCTTAAAAAAGCCCTCCAGAACTACCCGGATGTAACCTTCGTCGGCGGCAATGTCTCCAACTCTTCCGAGGTGTACCAGGTTGCCGCATCCCTCGTTCAGAGGGATATAGATGCCTTCGTCCTGCCCACGGACAACATCGTCTATTCGGCGTTCGATTCAGTAGTCAAGGCGTCGCGAAACAGAAAGGTGCCCATCATCTTCAATGACGTCGATCATCCTGAAGGCGGTGCCCTGGTGGTCTTCGGATATACCTATGTAACGAGCGGAAAGCAGGCCGCGAACCTTGTGGACCGTATCCTCAAAGGAGAGAAGCCGGCATCGATCCCCTTTGAACGATACAGGGAAATAGTGCTCGGCATCAATCTTAAAGTTGCGGAAGAGCTGGGGCTTGCCATACCCCGTGAACTCCTCGAGAAAGCCACGGTGATCATCGATGAGTCAGGCACCCGACAGAAAAGCGGCGGTACCTCTTCCCGGGAAGGAACGCCCTTGCCGGCCAAACGCCTCGCACTTTTTCAGTTCACCGACAACGTCATCCTGGACATCTGTGCCGAAGGTGTTCTCGACGGATTGAAAAAGAGCGGTGTTCTCGACAGGCAAAATATCGCCATCGACCACAAGATGGCCCACGGTGATTTCCCCACGGCCCAGTCGATTGCCCAGGAGATGGTAAGCAAGAACTACGACTACATCGTGACGGTATCGACGGTATCCCTCCAGGTGACTGTCAATCACAACAAGAAAATCCCCCATGTCTTCGCCGCGGTGACGGACCCTCTCAAGGCCGGAGTCGCAAAAAGCTTCACGGACCACCCCGCAAACCTGACGGGGCTCGCCACTCCCCAGCCCGTGGAATCGACAGTGCGGCTCATGCGCAAAGTATTCCCGAAGGCCCGGGTCATCGGCATGATCTGGAACCCCGCGGAGGTGAACTCCGAGATCTGTACGGTGATCACGCGCGAGGCGGCAAAGAAATACGGCTTTAAGGTCGTCGAGGTCCAGATCACGGGCACCCAGGAAATAGACCAGGCCCTGCAGTCGGTTCTGGGCGACAAACCGGACATCTTCTTTACCTCCGGCGACACGACCGTCTCTTCCGTCATCCCCTCGCTGGCACAGAAGCTCCGGCAGAAAAGGATACCCTACGTCACCAACACGCCCGCCGATATCGATTCAGGCGCCTTTATCTGTCTCGGTGCCGATTATTATGACGTGGGCCTCAAGACAGCCGATATCGCCATCCGGATAATAAACGGGGAAAAACCCGCCGCCATGCCGATCGTTTCCTATGTGCCCGAACAGCTCACTCTCAATCTGTCGCTTGCAAAAGAATTTGGAATCACGATACCTGACGACCTCATCAGGAAGGCGGCAAGGGTGGTGAAATAGACGATGATACGGATCAGCGATTATCACAAGACATTCAACGCCGGTACTCTTAACGAGGTCTATGCACTTCGGGGGATAAATCTCCGTATTCAGGAAGGCGAGTTCCTGACTATCATAGGAACTAATGGTTCCGGCAAATCGACCCTTCTCAATGCCATCGCGGGGACTTTCCAGCCCGATCGAGGGACGATAGCGATAGGAGGGAAGGACATGGCGGGAAAGGCTGATTTTCAGCGGGCTCGATTCATCTCCCGGGTATTCCAGAACCCCTTCATGGGTACGGCCCCGGACATGACCATCGCCGAGAACATCCACCTTGCCTTCATGAGAGGAAAACCCCGTCACCTTATCCCCGGACTCACCCGGGAGCGTCGGGACCTTTACCGCGAAGAAGTGAGAATGTTGGAGATGCAGCTCGAGGACAGACTGGGCAATACAATCGGCACCCTCTCCGGAGGCCAGAGGCAGGCCCTGACCTTGCTCATGGCTGTCATGAACGAGCCGAAGGTACTTCTGCTGGATGAACATACCGCCGCGCTCGACCCCAAATCAGCCGCACAGGTTGTCGCGCTTACCGAACGGTTCGTCGCCCGCTACGGCCTCACAACCGTTATGATCACCCACAGTATGCAGCAGGCACTTGCACTGGGCACGAGAACCATCCTCATGCACAAGGGACAGGTTATAGAAGAAATCGCGGGAAAGGACAAAAGCCTCCTCACCACAACAGACCTTCTCGACCGTTTCGCCGATCTGAGAAAACAGGAAAAACTCACCGCCGAGATGATCGAGGAAATGCGCAGAGAATACCTCTAGAGATCCCCGAACACTTCGCGGCTTCTTGACGTCCGGGATGACGGGGCTTGTTTGACTCCGAGACTCCGCGGGCTTCGCCTGGTTTTCTGCGCTAAACCCCAATACCTGCTATACTTTATAACAAAGAGCAAATGCCACACAAAGGAGGTCTATTATGTACTTCATGAATGTGTGCACATGGGAACCACAGGACGAAAAAGAGGTTGAAAAGAGGAGATCGAAATGGAAATGGCCTGCGGGGGTCAAGGTAGTCTGTGAATACGTCGACCTTCAAGGCTGCCGGTCCATTAACGTTGTCGATACCGATTCAAAAGGCCTCATCGCAAGCAGGGCCGCCTGGATTGATGTCATGGCCTTCGAGACGTTCCCCGTCCTTCCTTTCGGAACGGTGGCAAAACCGTCGAAAAAAGGATGATCGGCCCTCGTTGTTTCCCGTCGCCCGTCGCGGTTCCCGGTCCCAAAACCGGCGAAACCTTGCGGAGCCCGTGACGGGCCCCGCACAAACAGGCGTCGGGAAAGAATGGTCGGCGCCGCCCATCACCCATTACCTATTACCCATCACCTATCCCTTACGGCTTGACAAACCGCTCAAATAACGTCATAATCCTTAACTACGGGAAATTGACCCATTTTCTTCCTGGACCGGTCACCGGGGTATCACATCGACAGCTTGGGAGTCACAGGGAAGAAGAAGAAAGGAGTTGGCATGGCCAAACGCAATCAAAATAGTTTTTTAAAAAGGCAGAAGGAGATAAAGCGTCAGCAGAAAGCCCAGGAAAAGATGATGCGCAGGCAGGGCCTTAAAAAACAGGAGCCTGAAGAAGAGATCAACGAAGAGACCACGGAAGAGACAACAGCCGCTGCAGCAGAAGAAGCCACGAGCGAAGAACAATCCGCCACCGAAAAAGAATAGGGGCAGTTAAAAGGTTTCAGGTAAAAGAGAACCAGGAATACTTGTATTTTCGAGTTTCAGGCATCAAACGAGCAAAAATCCGGTATCGAATCAACCCAATTAGAGCATTGTCGCTGGATACAGCCTGGTTTTGCGCGACGGGCCGACCCGGTTCCTTAAGAAAATCGACAGACAGGCTGAATTCCTACCGGGATCCGGTTCAGGATCCCGGAATCGATCCGGTATCGAAATTGAGTATTTCTCCGAGCTCAATGAACTCCCGGCGCCATTGAACTGCCCCGGCTTCCTCCCTGGAGGCGCCTTCCATCATCCTGACATACACCGACCGCGCCATAGCGTAATAGACATTCTGGATCTCCCAGAGATTCACCTCGATGGGAAGCATGCGCGCCAACTCCATGGTCTTCTTCATGGCGTGGATAAGGGGAATATCAGAGGGGTTTTTCTCGAACCGTGACATCCGCTCATCAAGCTTTCGCCTTATGATCAGCTCGATCTCCACCGTATCGTAACGGAGACCCCACTTCTCCATGTCCTTTACGATTCCGCCAATATGGTTGTCGTCCAGGTCATCTTGCGAAAAGGCCTTTTTGAGGTCAAGGTTGAGGGTGAACTCCGCCGCTGACCGGAAGGCATTGGGAACGGCCATACCTGCCTCGCGGAACAAATTCATAAGGATCCGTTCTCCTTGAAAGAGGTCCCTGTAGACAATTTCGAACTTTTCGAAGGCACCCCTGGCGAGCAGGTTCATAATTGCACGTTGTCGGTCCCTGAAAAGACTCTTGAAGGAATAATTGTGCATTCCGAAGTGATCGTCCATCAGGTGAATGACTTCGGCCAGGTCTGCCCTTTCGAAAGCGTCGGTGATCTCCTGCCGCATTGCCCGAAAGGCTTCTTCGCCGCCGTACTGCCTTGCGCCGCCGTTGAAGGCGTGGCCTCCCATGTGGAGAACCGCGAAGCTGATGTGTTCGGAATCACCTGTGATCCGCGAGACAACGAGAACCCTCCCGATGGTCAGCGTCGTACTGCCGGCGGTTATCCTGGAATAATCCTCCTTGTCCACCGAGTAACTGTATATCTCCGTGTGGTCATCGAAATCTTCCATCACGGAGGAAACGGCATAGTGGACGGCCGCCTTTTTGAGGTCAATGGCGGTGGGTTTGACGAACCTGTCGAAGATCCTGGCGCCGTCCCCGTGTTCCGGGATGTTGCTTTTTGCCTTTTCGAGCAGGGAGCTGAAGATATCTTCCTTGCTGTTTCCACAAACGTCTGAAATGAGCTGGATCGCCCTGCCGGCGTATTGGATGACCTGGACTGTCTCTATCCCGGAAAGCTCGTCGAAAAACCATCCGCAGCTCGTATACATGAGTAATGAATGGCGCTGGGACTCAAGAAGCTTCAGTGCGGCGGTCCTTTCGTCGGCGGCAAGAACCTTTCGGCCGTGTTTTGCAAAGAAGTCGTCAACCGTTTGCTCGCTGCGATCCAGAATGACATCGATGTAGTCATCCCGGGCCGACCAGGGATCGTTGAGGTACTCCAGGGCCTTTGTCGCATACGTATCGGCCAGTTCGTCTCGCAGCCAATTCAGGGCATCCCGCAAGGGGGCCCTCCATCCCTGGTTCCAACCCGGGCGACCCCCTGAATTGCACCCGCAGTCACTGCGCCAGCGCTCGATTCCGTGAGCACAACTCCACGACGTGTTTTCGTAGATCTGTACCTCGTGCCGCGCCGGGAATTTTTCCAGGAATTCACCATAGTTGGTAAGCCGGGCGAGGCCCTGTTCTTCAATGTGATGAAGCGCGAAGGCAAGGGCCATGTCTCCGAAACGGTGGTGGTGGCCGTAGGTTTCTCCGTCCGTGGCGATGTGCATGAGCTGGGTCGAGTTTCTCTCATCCGAGAAACCCGAGACCAGCCTCTGTGCCAGATTCTCGCCCCTGTTGAGGAGATCCTCAAATGCAACAGCCCTTGATATAGGTCCGTCGTAAAAGAAGATGGTTATCTGTTGACGGGAAGGAAGCCGCAGGAGGTAGGGGCGCGTGGGGTCTATACGGCCGCCGGTAACATCCTTCCACTTACCGACACCCTTTTTTCGAACCTTCCATGCCTGGTGCGGAGCGAGAATGGTGAAAAGGATCCCCGCGCTGGCCAGATATTCCAGCGTCTCCAGGTCCACGGCCGTTTCGGCGAGCCACATCCCTTCCGGGACGCGGCCGAATCGTTTCTGGAAATCCTTGATCCCCCAGTGTATCTGGGTCCTTTTGTCGCGGGAATTGGCGAGCGGCATGATGATATGGTTGTAAACCTGGGCGAGAGCGTTCCCATGACCTGAGTGCGAAGCGACGCTGAGCTTGTCGGCCTCGAGAATCGCCTCATAGACGGGGGGCGCGAACTCGCTCATCCATGCGAGCAGCGTCGGTCCGAAATTGAAGCTGATCTTCGAATAGTTGCTCACGATGTCGGTGATGCGGCCATCACCGTTAACCATCCGAGCAGCTGAATTGGGCGCATAGCATTCCGAGGTAATGCGTTCGTTCCAGTCGTGAAATGGGTAGGCGGAGTCCTGGATCTCAACGGATTCAAGCCAGGGGTTTTCCCGCGGCGGCTGGTAAAAATGGCAGTGAATACAAATGTATCGTTCCATCATAACCTCCCTCAGCCGATCACGGGGTTGCCCCTATTCGCGGCCTCTTTGCCCCTCTTCCTCCATCACTTCTCCTCTCTGATGTGGACTGTTCTTTGCGGGAAGGGGATCTCCACCCCTTCCCTGCGGAACCTCTCGAAGATGCGTTTGCGCAGTTCATGCTGGGCCAGATACTGATCAACAAACTCACCGATCTGACAAATGAGGGTGAAATCCAGGGAGCTTTCTCCAAACCCCGGTATGAAACGGACGAAAGGCTCGGGGTCGCCAAGCAAACCCGGGATCTCTCCGACGGACCTCTTCGCCTCATCGACAAGCATCTGTTCCACCACCGCCGGATTGCAGGTGTAACTGACAGAGATCGGGATCAGGAGCGAGAGTCTTTTCTCCGGGAGATAGTAATTAGTGACGACACTTTTCGAAAGCTGGCTGTTGGGTATTATGACCATGCTATTGGAGAGCATCCTCACCCGTGTCGTTCTCCAGGTGATGTCTTCCACGTAACCTTCCTGACCGGACTCCAGTTTGACGAAATCACCGATTCTGACCGACCTTTCAAGAATGATGTGGATCCCGGCAAAGAGGTTGGCAAGAGTATCCTGAAGAGCCAGGGCCACGGCAAGGCCCCCAACGCCAAGGGCGGTAAGCAGGGGTGCGATGGAAATCCCGAGCGTGTTGAGAACAATCAGACAGCCTATGATGATGATCGTACCCTTGATGACTCCGTGCATCAGCCCTGTCGGTGGAATGGGCAGGTCGGCGCTTTGCACATAATTCGTGAAGAGCCTTCCCACAAGGTTCGCGGTTGCGATGGTTATCGACAAAATAATAAGGACATCGATAGCGAGACTTATGTACCGGGCGTATTGCCTGGGAATATCGGACATGGCCACCCCTATGGAGAGGGCAATGGCGATGCACCAGTACCAGGAAGGCGTGCTCAGGGAGGCAACGACAATATTGTCCATTCTCGTTGACGTTCTGGAGCTCCAGTGCCTGAGAAGTTTGAAGACAGCGACCCTGAGCCCTCCAAGAATGACAAAGCACCCCGCTGCGGCAATAGCGGGAACAACAAAGCGTGTGTAGGCCATGAGTTTAGTCTCCTTCCATCCGCGTCTGCACGGCGAGCATGGAGCGCACCGGCGTGCCGTTCGTGATCTGCGTCGTCTCAAGACGACGATCCATCGAGACGACTAATTCCCTGAAGCGGTCCTCGTCGACGCCTTGCAGGGGTTCTCCGCAGAGAGGCCGCAACGAAAGAGGGTTCACAGGCTTTCCCGCCACCCTTATCTCCAGGTGGAGATGAGGTCCCGTGGCGAGGCCGGTCGCGCCGACAAAGCCTATGACCTCTCCCTGAGCGACTCGCGCCCTTCGCGCAATGCCCTTGCTGATGCGCGATAAATGCCCGTAATACGTGCTGTAACCGTTCCGGTGTTTTATGATGACCAGTTTTCCGTAGCCTCCCCGGTATCCCGCGAAAAGGATCTCGCCGTCACCCAATGCGGAAACCGGCGTTCCCGATGCTGCGGCATAATCGATACCCTGGTGCGGCCTGTATTTTTTGAGGACAGGGTGAAGGCGTCTGCCGGTATAGGACGAACTGATCCTCCTGAAATTAAGCGGGGCCTTGAGAAATGCTTTTCTGAGCGGCGTTCCCTCACCGTCGTAGTAATTCGCCGATCCATTCATTTCGTACCGGTAGGCCATGTATCTCCGACCGTCATTAACGAATTCGGCCGACAAAATGTTGCCGAACTTTTTGAAGGTATTCCCGACAAAAAGACCTTCGACAATCACTTTGAATGTATCCCCGTCTCTCAGGTCTGTAGTGAAATCAATATCCCAGGCAAAAATATCCGAAAGGTCGAGTGCCAGACGCAGTGTCTCTTTGTCCGGGCCCAGGGAAGCGATAAGACTATCCTTGATCACACCGCCGAAAGAAAAAAGCCTCTTTTCGTATTCAACCTTTTCAACGGTGGCCGTGAGAGAGTCTCCCTGGCGGGAAAGGTTCATGTATGTATCGTCATCCATCCAGTACGTGAGGGAATCGAGCCTGTCCTCATCATCTACGGTTATGGTGTAAGGGCGCCCCGAACAAAGCTCACCGAGATCGTAGACGCCTTCCGCCGCCTTCTTTGCCTGTTGAAGATCGGCAACGTGCAGTTTGTTGCGCTTGAAGATCCGGGAAAGCACGTCTCCCTTGCGTACGGTGCCCGATACTACCCGAACCGCCCTGTCTTCGGGCTTGGCCGGCGCTTGCTTTCTCCCGCTCTGCGCGGCAAGGATCACAAGACAGGCAATAATGGCGAAGAAGAGGATAGCTTTACCTGCAGTTCTTTTTCTCATAGTCTGTTACGCGACGACAGCACCCGTAAAAACTCGCGCGCTCGCCTCTTTCAGTATAGTATAGCCTATGTGAGAAACGATCTCAGGTCTGTAAGCCAGTTTACAAATGGCGTACATGGCTATCCTTGCACTGATAGTGCAATCTAATTCAGTCCGCATGGTGAGCTCCGGAAGGGCAAACCAGACAGCCGGTCAGGCCTGAACAGAGAAGAGAGACAATTTCTCCTGCCCCCTCTTGCCAAAGGAGGAGGGTTTGTTCACCCTTCGGCAAAACAAGAGAAATATGTCTCTCCCTCTGAAACGACAACTGAAACCCAAAACCTTGAAACAGTCTTTATTCTTGAAACACGCAGCCTGCAGCCAGCACCTTTTCTCTCCTACCTACTCTTATCCTTTTCCTGCTTGCGCTTCTCCTCATCACGTATCTCGCGCCGGAGCAGCTTGCCGACCTTTGATTTCGGCAGCATGTCCCGAAACTCTATGTAACCGGGGACCTTGTAGGGAGCCAGCCTGTCCCTGCACCACTTCAAAAGTTCGGTGCTTCCGATACCTTTCGCGTCCTCTTTCAGAACAACGATCGCCTTGATCCTCTCGCCGACCTTCGGGTCGGGGATGCCGATAACGCATGCGCCGATCACTGTGGGATGGTCCTGAAGGGCCGCCTCCACCTCGGATGCGGACACCCGGTACGCTTTGTACTTGATTATGTCGGCGGTCCTCTCGACGAATTCCAACTCTCCTTTTTCATTCATCTTGACGTAATCGCCCATACGGTAATAGATGTCACCGTTCAATTTTACGTAGCAATATTCTGTTTCCTCCGGTTTGTTCAGATATTCCTTCAAAGTGTACGGCGACGTCACGAGCAGTTCTCCCAGCTCACCGGGCGGAAGCTTCTCCAGCGTCTCCCTGTCCACGACTATTGACTTGCGCGTCTTGAGAGGGGTTCCGATGATGGTCGGCGAAGGTTCCTGGCTTAGCAGGCTGTAGGTTACGTGCCCTATCTCCGTTGAACCGTAGACCTGGTAGAGAGGTACGGAGTACTTTTCCTGCCATGACTTGAAGACCTCGACGGGCAGGACGTCACCACCACAGTAACAGTACCTGAGGGAACTCAGATCATACTGATCGATCCTGTCACTCTCCAGTATCATCCTGTAAAGCGCCGGGACGCCCAGCATCCACTTTATCCTGTACCTCTCGATGGCGGACAGCGTGGGATCCACCTCGGGGATGGGCATGAGGACCACCGTGTTGGCATAGTTGAAGCCGAAGGCGATGGAAAACCCCTTCGCCATGATATGGAAAAGAGGGTTGATCATGAGGACGGTGTCATTCCCGGGATTGACGTAATCCTTTATGACATCCTCCATGATGTCGTTTATGTAGGTCACCTCTCCGGTATGGTTTCCCGGAACGCCCTTCGGAAAACCCGTGGTACCTCCGGTGTACATAATGTAGGAAAGATCCGTCTTCGGGTCGATCGTGATATCAGGCGGGATGTTGACGGACCTGTTCACGATGTTCTTGAAGAAGTGTATCTTCTCCCCCTTTTCCACCTTGCCGGCGGGAATCTTGTCGAAGAGATGGCCCACCACCTGTTTGAAGGGCGAAATAAAGTCGACAAGGTTCGTGACGATGACCCTTTTCAGGTTCGTTCTCTCCATGACCTCTTTCACGTAAACGAAATTCGTATCGAGGCAGATCACGGTCTCTATCCCGGCGTCCTTGATCATGTACTCGATCTCAAATGCGGTGTAGATGGGCGAAACGGGCACGGTGACGGCACCGATGCGGTTAATGGCGAAATTCGCTATTATCCACTGCGGGCAGTTGGATATGTAGAGCATCACCCTGTCCTGCTGTTTCACCCCCATGTCGGAGAGCCCCCGTGCGAACTTATGGACGAGAGTCTCCAGGCGTCCGTAGGTAAAGGTCTCACCAAGATAGATCAGCGCGGTCTTGGAGGGGACCTCTTTACACACCTCCTCAAAACGTGTGAACGTGTATTGCTTTTCTAAGGATGCCATTGCTTCACCCCTTACCCCTTACACCCCGAAATATGCCGATTTGACATCGGGATTATCCATCAGTTCTTCTCGTGTCCCCATCAGCACACTGGAGCCGTTCTCAAGTATATATCCGTAATCGATAATGGGCATGACGGGCCGCGCATACTGCTCAGTGATGATGATCGAGATGCCTTTTGAATCGCGGATTGCCTTGGTGCCGTTCACCACAATCTCCTGGTAGGCCGGGCTCAACCCCAGGAGAGGTTCGTCGAGGAGAAGCATCTTCGGCGACGCCATAAGGGCCCTGCCGATGGCGAGCATTTGTTGCTCGCCGCCGCTTAAGAACCCCCCCTGTCTCTTCAGATGGTCCTTGAGCCGCGGAAAGAGGTCGAGGACATATTCAAGGTTCTGCTTTGTCTCACGCGCCCCCGTCAGGTAGGAACCGATCTTCAGGTTCTCGAGCGTCGAGCTCTCGGCAAATATCCTTCTTCGTTCGGGACACAGGACAATCCCCACCCTCGCCCGGTTGTGGGGGCTTACCGCCGAAATGTCCTTGCCGTTGAAGAACACACGACCGTATACCGATATCCGTTCCCCGCCCCGCATCTCCTCTTTCTTCTTGATGTCCAGGATGACGCCGGAGACGGCGTGCATGAAAGTGCTCTTCCCCGCACTGTTGGAGCCGAATATCCCGATGATCTTGCCCTCACCACAGGTCATACTGACGTTGTTGAGGGCGATCATGTTTTCAAAAAACACCATCAGTTCAAAGGCTTCGAACATGGGCTATACTCCTTCGCTTCCGAGGTATGCCTCTCTTACTCTCTTGTCTTCGATGACATCCAGCGCTTCACCTTCCGTAATCTTTTCTCCGAAATTGAGGGCCATGACCCTCGTCGCCACCTTGAAAAGCTCACGCAGGCGATGCTCGACCATGATAAGCGTTATCCCCTCCGTCTTCATCTTCTCGATAAGAGGGACCATGCCTGCGATCTCGCTCATGCTGAGTCCGGAGAAGACCTCGTCACAGAATATTATCTCCGGGCGCAACGCCATGCACCGCGCCAGTTCGAGCCGCTTCTGGTAGCCCGTGGGCAGGGTCGATGCAAGTTTGTAGGGTACCTTGGAGTCGCGCTCGAATCCGATCTCCTCGAGAATGTCGACGGCCACCGTGTCCCTGTCACCATGTTTTCCGCCGCCGCGCCATCCGCCGGTCTTGCGGGCCCTGGGGGACCACAGGGGGATGATCAGGTTCTTGTATGCGGGCAGTGAATGGTAGGGTCTCATTATCTGGAAGGTCCGGGCAATGCCTATATCCGCTATCTTGTGAGGTTGCCAGCCCGTGATGTCCTTCCCCTTGAACATCACCTTGCCCGCCTCGGTTCTGATAAACCCGGTGATGCAGTTTATCAGCGTCGTCTTGCCCGACCCGTTCGGCCCGATGATGCCGAAGACATCCCCTGCGTAGATGTCAAAACTCACATCCATGAGCGCCTTCAACCCGCCGAAAGATTTCGTTATCCCTTGTACGGACAGTACCGGTTCAGCGCTCATACTTTCACCCACCTTTCAAACTGGTGATATTTCCTCTGAAGGTAGATCATAATCCCCTCGCTCTTGAATACGATGAATCCCGTGAGGATCGCGCAATAGATAACGATCCTGAAGGTCCCGAAGGCCCTGAGGACCTCTGACAAAGGCACCAGGATAAAGGCCCCTATCAGGGCTCCNNAAGAGCGAGATACCCGCCCACATGTACAGGTGGGCGATGTAGGCACCCGCGAAGCACCCCAGCAGGGCGGCAATAAAAACCCCGATGATCCTCATACGCGTGACGCTTATACCCGATGCCCTCACCGACTGGTCATTGTCCTTCACGGCCCTGAGGACGAGACCGGCGTCCTCGTTCACGAACCTGCGCATGGCGAAGAGAAAAAGAAGGACTATGACTATGATGGAGTAGTTCTCGACGTAGGCGTTAGGAAAAGGGGCGACCCCGGTCATGCCGTTCGTGCCGCCGAGTATGTTCAACGCCTCTATAATCCTCGTGAACAGCAAGGGATACATGAGGGTCACGATGGCGAAATAGACACCTCTCAACGGAAGACACGGCAGCAGACAAAGGGTGCAGAATCCCGCCCCTACTACCGTCGCCAGCGGCATCGAGATCCATATGGGTATTCCCAATTCCACGTTGAAGATCGCCGCAAAATATCCCCCGACTCCCGTGAAAAATGCGCCTCCAAGACAAACGAGGCCGACATAGTTCGCCAGGAAGTCGAAGGATAACGCGAGCAGTGCGTACGCGCACATGATGTTGATGACCTTTTTCCAATATGGAGCAAGCTCGAATACAAACGGAAGGGCCAGAAGTCCCGCGATGAGCAGGATTCTTGGCCCCATCAGATAGAGGATCTCTCGGGCAGAGGTTATCGCGTAGATCCCCCCCGTCCTCACCTTGAGTCCCCGGTCAATCCTCTCTTTTCGCATCATCGTATCCATGGCTACACCCGCTCTTCCAGTTCTTTCTGTTTGCCGAATATCCCCGATGGCTTGACGAGCAGCGTGATAATAATGGCGAGAAGGGCAACGACCATCTGGTAGTGGGCCGAGATGAAATACTCCGTCAGAATCTGGGCAAAGCCGATAATGAAGGAAGCGACGATCACTCCTCCCCAGCTGCCCAATCCGCCGATAACGCAGACGGCGACGGCGAAGACAAGAACGTTGTACCCGCCCTCCACGACTATGTTCCCCAGCGGCAGAAGGAGCACGGCGGCAAGACCCGCCAGCGCCGAACCTATGGCGAGGGAGAGAACGGCGGTCATATCGGAATTGATGCCGAGCATCATTGCCGCCCTCTCGTCCTGGGCAATACCGCGAAAGGCAAGGCCGACCTTTGTAAAACGCGTGAACATGTAAAGAATGATGAAGGTCAGTATGCCCGCTCCGACGATGATCAAGCGCTGGTAATCGACGCTCACACCAAGCACGTTGATGGAGCCGGCGAAGAAAGTGGGCAGCACGAATGTCCCGCCGCGCAGACCTCCCCACCTGAGCCCCTCGAGAATGGCGAGCCCGATCGCATATGTCGCTATAATCTCCGATATCTCCATGCCCCTGATCCTCACCAGTATGAACTGGTAGATCGCCGCTCCCACAAGGCTGGTAATGATCACCCCCGCCAGAATCGCCAGGAGATAGGGAATTCCGAGAAACTCATTGAGAAATAACCACGTGAGATATCCCGAGGCGACGTACAGGGCCCCGTGAGCAAAGTTCGGGACCCTGCTTATGCTGTAAACAAGGGTGAAGCCCAGCGATATCAGGGAAAGGGTGATGCTGTTGATGATCCCATATACGAGAAGCTCCATATGTCCCCTCTTTCCTTTTTACTTCATCCACGGCGGGAGAATTATCTTTCCCTCGGCTACTTTCGGAGGGAAAATCTGTACTCTCTTACCCTTTTGCCATTGAATGATACCCGTTACAGCACCTTCCTTCGGGTCGAGCGACGGAATGATCTGGTGCGATTTCTTGTCAAATCTCATCCTGCCATACACGCCCATGAGGTCCTGGTTCTCGAGCGCGGTAATGACCTTGTCGGAGTCGGTGCTTCCCGCCTTCTCGATGGCGTCTTTCAACTGGTAGACAGCCATGTAGCTCGATGAAGTGCCGTATCCCTCGGGCTCGAGGCCCCATTTCTTCTTATAGGCATCGACGAATTTCATCGTCCACGGAGTGATCTTGGAAGGAGAGTTTCCGCCGTTGACAAGGTTCACAATGAGATACTCACCCTTGCCTCCCGAGGCCTTCATGAAGCCCGGCTGCTCGGCGGCATTCACAAATCCGATGGGGATGCATTTGAGCTTCATGTCCGCCCACTGTTTGAGAAGAATGGTGCTCTCAGGCATGTCCATCCACAGAAAGAGAATCTGGGCGCCGTTCTTGCCGGCATCGGAGAGTCCGACAGAGTAGTCTGTTGTCCCGGTGGGGTAGATCTTCGGGGCCATCACGGTCCAGCCCTTGGCTTTCAGGGCCTTCTCCATTGCCTCTCCACCCGCGCGGGCATGGGCGACATCCTGAACCATGATGGCAGCGGTCTTAAACCCGTAGCTCTTCCTCATATCTTCAAGAAGGGAGACAAACTCCGGCATCATAACGCCGACATGGCTTGTGTTCCTGAAGCAGTATTTATACTTGTTGTAATTGTCCGCGATCTTCTTCTGATATGCGGGAGTCAAAACCCCGGTGGTGAGGATGCTGACTTTCTTATACCTGCTCAAGATGTCCATTGCGGCAAGGGCCGCTTCCGACCGCACCGGTCCGCCAACGATGAAGTCCGCTTTCTTCTCGAGTATCAGCTTTTCCAGACCGAGAAGCGCCTCGCTGACGGGGACGCCGGGTTCCAGGTCCCTGGTGTCGATGACCTCCACCTTGAACGGCCTTTTTACGTTGCCCACCTGTACTCCACCCGCGGCATTGATCTCGTCCGCCGCAAGTTTGATACCCCGCTCGGCATCCCATCCATAAAGAAACGCTGTGGCCAGCGGTGCGCCGATGACGATGGGATCCGCCGCACTGACCATGCCGGGCACGAATAATCCCAGGGTACACAACGCAACAATGATGCACATCAGCTTTCTCATGCTAACCTCCCCCTTGTTTATATTTGATTCCCCTCTAACCTTTCCAACGGACTGAGCAATATTTATGCCATGTCCGATGGTTTACATCATCGTGGGCGGGGTGGAGAACGCTGTTTCCAGCGGATTACGCGTTTATTCGGGGAAGAGATGTAGAACACCCGGAGAGAATGGCCGCGAGAGAGAATTGCAGAAAACTTTCACTCGCCGAAGGGAAAGATTGAAAGAAACTTTTACTTTTGGTCGTCTATTTTTGTTCTGACGATCCCGGTGCTGGTGATTTCTTTTGCAAGAATATCTTCGGAAATTTCAAGGATGGCGCTTGCCTTCTTCAAATTCCAGCCTGTCTTTTCGAGCACTTTGCGGATATGCTCTTTTCGTATCTCTTGCAGGGTTTTCATTGAAGGGGCCACGAGCGTACTAGTGCAATTAGGATGCCAGCAATCAAGAGGGAAGGACGATATCGTATTCTTTCAATTTCTGTCTGAGGGTAGGCCGCGATATTCCGAGTATGCCGCAGGTCTTCCCGAAGTGCCACCCTGTATGCTGGAGGACCTTCAGGATATGGACCTTCTCGACGTCCTGCAGGGTGGTCATCGCTCCGATGGGTTCTTCGATCTCTTCGCCCGCGGATGCGCCCTTTTCGAGCAACGTTACGATGAACTCATCGAGGATCACCTCTCCCGGTGTGGAGATTACTCCCCGCGTGAGGACGTTCTCCAATTCCCGGACATTGCCGGGCCAGGGATGGGCAAGAAGCCTTTCGATCGCCTTTTCTTCCACCCTTTTTATGCTGTGGTGCAGGTCGGCGTTGATCTTCTTGAGGAGATATTGTATGAGAAGCGGGATATCCGACCGTCTGTCCCGAAGCGGCGGTACCCTGATCATCGCGACGCTCAGCCTGTAGAAGAGATCCTCCCTGAAATGCCCGTCCCTCACCATCTGCCAGAGGTCCTTGTTGGTTGCGGCGATAACCCTGGCATTCGATTTCAGGCTTCTCTCGCCGCCCACGTGTTCAAATTCCTTTTCCTGGAGAAACCTCAGGAGCTTGGCCTGCAGTTCAAAGGGAATCTCGCCCACTTCGTCGAGGAAGATCGTGCCTTCGCCGGCAAGCTCGAACTTTCCTTTCTTTGTCGCGATGGCACCGGTGAATGAACCCCTCTCGTGTCCGAAAAGCTCGCTCTCAAGAAGCGTCCCCACTATGGACGAGCAGTTGATCCCGATGAACGGTGCGTCGTTTGCCGAGCTGTGATAGTGGATTGCACGGGCTATCATCTCCTTGCCCGTCCCCGTCTCCCCTTCTATGAGAACCGTCACCTTGTTTTCGGACAATATCCCGATAGCCTTGAAGATCTCCTTCATGGCCCGGCTCTTGCCGATAATCTTCCCCTTTTCGTATATAAGGGAGGGATCAAGAGATATGGCGTTCGCGGCGGGCCCCGGTGCTCCCGCCCGTGCCGCCCGTTCAACGGCGCTTTCCAGTTCCTCGATGTCGATCGGCTTCGGAATGTACTCGCAGGCGCCTAATTTCATGGCCTTGATCGTCGTGTCCATATCGTGGAAGGCAGTTATGATGATGACATTGCTCTTTCGTGTCGTCTCCCGGAACTCTTTTAGTACCTCAAGGCCGTCCTTGTCGGG
>DNYO01000138.1:4091-4421 GCA_003506795.1 Deltaproteobacteria bacterium | reverse complement strand
AAATTCGTCAAGAGGGCCTCTGATGTGGCCAAGGAAGGCGACACAATGACGGTAAAGGTCATTGGTGTGGAAGACAACGGGAGGATCAAACTTTCCAGAAAAGCTGTTCTCAAGGACCAGCAGGGACAGCACTGATTAGATGTATAAGAAAACCGTACTCGATAACGGTATCACCGTCGTTACAGAATCCATCGCCTACTATTCGACGGTTTCCATAGGAATCTGGTGGAAGGCGGGGAGCCGTTACGAGACGGCCGGCAACAACGGCATCTCTCATTTTATCGAACACATGCTCTTCAAGGGAACGAAGGGGCGCACCGCGTACGATAT
>DNYO01000138.1:0-4061 GCA_003506795.1 Deltaproteobacteria bacterium | reverse complement strand
CCGGCAGGGAATATCCCTGCCTCTATGTACGGGTCCTCCGGAAAGACCTGAACCTCTCCCTCGACATTATCTCGGACATGTGTCTGAATTCACTCTTTGACCCCGAGGATATGGAAAAGGAGCGCTACGTCATCGGTCAGGAAATCAAGATGGTCGAGGACAATCCCGAGGAATATATCTATGATATGTTCAATGCCTCCTATTATAAAGGACAGGCGCTCGGGTTGCCCATACTGGGCACGGAAAAGACCGTGGAGGGCCTGACGGCCGGGCAGCTGACGGACTATTTCAAGGATTCCTACGGGCCGGAGAATGCCATTATCACAATCACCGGCAGGGTGGATCATGACAGGTGCGTTGAGAGTATAAAGCGACTCTTCGGTGGTTCTTCCCGGGGCAGCGCCGGGAGGGACAGTGGTGCTCTTGTTGCACCTTACGCAACGAGGGGTATCGACATCTACGAAAAGGAGCTGGAGCACGTTTACCTGTGCATCGGTACCGACGGGGTGAGCCAGGTCGACAGGCGCAGGTATGTGCTTTACATACTCAATGCCATAATGGGCGGCAGTATGAGCTCACATCTTTTTCAGGAGATCAGGGAACAGCGGGGGCTTGTCTATAACATTTACTCCTATGTCAATTGTTACCACGATGCGGGAACATTCGGCATATCAACGTCGACCTCGCAGGAATCCATAACGGAAGTCCTCGTCCTCATCAAGGAGGAGATACTGCGTATACGGGATCGGGGTATAACTGACGCCGAGCTCTCTTTTTCGAAAGAGCATATAAAAGGCAACCTTTTCATTGCCCTTGAGGGTTCGGAGACGCGAATGGGACGGCTTGCAAAGAACGAGATATATTTTGGGACCTATATCCCGCTCAAGGAAACCCTGCGAGAGATCGACGGCATCAAGAAAAAGGACGTGGCGGCCATCGCGAAAGAGATATTCGACAGTCCGCAGGAAATATCCCTGACGGTCCTCGGCAACGTTGACCGCCAGAAGGTTGAAACGGTATGGAAAGAATAGACGTCCTTATCAGGACGCTCGACGGGGCGACGATTCCGGTCTATGCGACGGATCATTCCTCAGGTGTCGATCTGTGCGCGTTTGTCGACGAGCCCGTAATACTTGGTCCCATGGAACGCGCGCTTGTGCCGACGGGCATCTTTATCGGTATTCCCGACGGTTTTGAGGCCGAGGTGCGGCCCCGCAGCGGTATTGCGCACAAGCATGGTGTAACGGTACTTAATACGCCGGGTACCATCGATTCCGACTATCGGGGCGAGGTTAAGGTCATCCTTATTAACCTGGGCAACGAGTCCTTTACGATAAAAAAAGGCGACCGTATCGCCCAGATGGTCTTCAAAAAACTGGCCCGGGTGGATTTCCGGCCCGTTGCGAGCCTCACCGATACATGCCGGGGCCAGGGAGGCTTTGGTTCGACAGGGGTATAGGGGAGATATAACGGGGTGGAACGTCTCTATCGCTATCTTGACAGCTTTATCCGCCACCTTGTCTCGGAGCGTGGTTCGTCACCGCACACCGTCGAAGCCTACAACCGCGATATCCTGGTATTCATCAAATATCTTGAAGAGATTGCCTGCACAGAGCCAGAAAGACGGCATGTGGAGGCCTTTATGGGCCACATGCGCGAGAAGGGGAAGTCGACTCGCAGCATCGTCAGAAGCATCTCGGCCCTGAGGGGTTTCTTCAATTTCCTCCTTCTCGATGGAAAGATCACAACCAGTCCCCTCGAGGATGTGGACACACCGAAGTTCCAGCCGCCTATTCCGAGAGTGCTCAGCGAAGATGAAATGGGCGAGCTCATACGGCTGCCGGAGGGGGAAAAGATGGCCGTGAGAGACAGGACGATCCTTGAACTCCTCTACGCCACGGGTCTTCGGGTTTCGGAGCTGATAGGGCTTAAGAAGGGCGACGTGAATCTGAACGGAGGTTTTGTGGTCGCACTGGGGAAACGTTCCAAGGAGCGGGTCGTACCCCTTGGTTCCTATTCCCGCGATGCGATAAAGGCCTATCTGGAGACCCAAAAGCCTCCCGGTCAATACCTTTTTCCGAACCGTCACGGTGGTATGATCACGCGTCAGGCCATCTGGAAGATCATACGGAAATACGGTCTGCAGCTCCACAAGGGCCGCGTTTCCCCCCACACGATACGGCACACCTTTGCCACGCACCTGCTTGAAGGCGGGGCGGATCTGCGTTCGGTGCAGGTCCTTCTGGGGCACGAGGACATATCGACAACGCAGATCTATACCCACGTAGACAGCAAACGTCTGAAAGAGATCCACAAGAAACACCATCCGAGGGGTTGATGAAGGTCATCACGTCCCATCTCAACGCAGATTTCGATTCTCTTTCGTCGATGGTGGCGGCGAAGAAGCTTTACCCGGATGCGACCCTGGTATTCCCGGGGTCTCAGGAAAAGACCCTCCGTGATTTTCTCATCCATTCCACGCTTTATCTTTTTGACATCGCCAAGCTGAGGAAGATAGATCACAATTCCATCGACATGCTTATCCTCGTTGATACGCGGGACAAGACCCGTATCGGCGACCTCGCAAAGGTGACGGAGAACGGAAAAGTCACGGTACACGCATATGACCATCACCCCGATTCGGAAAACGACGTAAAGGCCGATTTCCAGATCGTCAGGAATGTTGGAGCAACGGTGACGATCCTCATCTCCCTCATCAGGGAACGGGCCATCCCCATCACGCCGGAAGAGGCGACGGTCATGATGCTCGGCATCTACGAGGAGACCGGCAGTTTCCGTTTTTCCTCCACCACGGTTGAGGATTTCGAGGCGGCCTCCTACCTCCTTTCGCAGGGCGCCAATATCAATCTTGTCTCCGACATGCTGGTCAGGGAGCTTACCCCGGAACAGGTCTTTCTACTCAACGACATCATAAAGAATGCGACTGTATACAGCATCAACGGCATCGATATCGTCATCACCGAGGGAAGCACCGAGCAGTACGTGGGAGACCTGGCGGTCATCGTTCACAAGTACCGGGACATGGAGAACATCAATGCCGTATTCGCCCTTTTCAGAATGGAGGATCGCATTCACATCATCGGGCGCAGCCGGATTCCCGAGGTGGATTCGGGATATATTATGTCACTTTTCGGAGGGGGCGGCCACAAGGTGGCGGCATCGTCGACAGTGAAGGAAATGACCCTTCCCGAGGCGAAGGAAAAGCTCATCGAGATCCTTCGCAACAACGTGAAGCCGCTGTGGAAGGCAAAGGACATCATGTTTTTTCCTGTCAAGACCGTGGATTCCCAGAGCCCCATCAGCGAGGCGCTGAACGTTCTCACGAAATACAATATCAACGCCGTGCCGGTCCTTGCAAAAGACAGGGTTGTGGGTGTCATTACACGGCAGGTGGCAGCGAAGGCACTTTTTCATAAGCTCCAGAATCAGCCCATCGACGACTACATGTTCACCGAGTTTCAGACGGTGAGCCCCGAGGACTCCATCGAGGCGGTGAAGGAAAAGATCATCGGCAACAACCAGCGTTTCCTGCCTGTCGTGCTCAACAACGAACTGAAAGGCGCGATAACGAGGACCGACCTCCTGAGGGTCCTCGAAGATGAAATCGCCAAGACGGTCCTGGAGAAACTCGAATTCCACGAAAAATACGTGCAGCGCAAGAACGTGCGCAAGCTGATGGAAGAGCGGTTGGACGACACAACGATGAAAAAGCTGACGGACATGGGCGATCTCGCCGATGAGATGGGTTTTCACGCACATCTTGTGGGCGGCTTCGTCCGCGATCTTCTTCTTCGCATTGACAACTTCGATATTGATATTGTCATTGAAGGCGACGGCATCGCCTTTGCCGAGGAAATGGTAAAGAGGTTCCACACTAGGATGCGCTCCCACAGGGAGTTTTCAACGGCAAAGCTACTCTTTCCCGATGGTTTCAAGATAGATATTGCCACCGCCCGCCTTGAATATTACAGGGCCCCTGCCGCACTGCCCACCGTCGAACACGGTTCACTGAAGCTGGACCTTCATCGCCGGGATTTCAC
>DNYO01000054.1 GCA_003506795.1 Deltaproteobacteria bacterium | reverse complement strand
TCGATCCCTCCCATGGAATAGTGCTGGCAGGGCATGATGGGTATGGGTTCCTTGATGGGATCGATGCCGATGAAATCGAGGCAGATCTTCCGTATGCCCGGCAGTTTGGCCAGGATCTTCTTCTCGCCGAGGTGCGTGAGGTCAAGCTTGATATACTTGCCGAGAGGGTGTTCGAAGCACCTGCCCTCGTTTATCTCGGTCTGGATGCTCCGTGAGACGATATCGCGCGGTGCCAGTTCCATCGCCTTCGGGGCGTACTTTTCCATGAAGCGCTCGCCCTTGTTGTTGATGAGATAACCGCCTTCTCCGCGGCAGGCCTCCGTCATAAGGATGTTCGTGCCGATGAGCCCCGTGGGGTGGAACTGTACAAACTCCATATCCTTCAAGGGGACGCCGGCCTTGTACGCGATGCCGATGCCGCTGCCCGTGTTTATGAGCGCGTTGGTCGAATAAAAGTAGACCCGGCCGTATCCTCCGGTCGCGAAGATCGTCGCCTTCGCGGCGATGGGTACGATCCGTCCGTTCATGAAATCAAAGGCGACAACGCCGTGACACACACCGTCGTCTGTCGCGAGCGCCGTCACGTACCATTCGGGATAGACCGTGACGCCCATCATGACGGCCCGTTCGTAGAGCGTATTGAGGAGAACATGGCCGGTCAGGTCCGTGGAATAGCAGGTCCTCGGATATCCGGCCCCCCCGAAGGGCCTCTGGGCGATGGAGCCGTCGGGAAAGCGGCTGAAGGGGCAGCCCCAGTGCTCCATCTCGTAAACGATACCCGGCGCCTCGCGGCACATGATCTCCACTGCGTCCTGATCGGCAAGATAGTCGCTGCCCTTCACCGTGTCGAAGGTATGCTTTTCCCACGTGTCGTCCCTGCTGTCGGGATTGTTGGCTAGCGCGGCATTGATGCCGCCCTGGGCAGCGATGGAATGTGACCTTATGGGATGGACCTTGGAGAGAAGGGCCACATCGTATTTCTGGCAAAGGCCGACGGCTGCCCGCAAACCTGCAAGGCCTCCGCCGACTATGAGCACATCGTGAGAGACTGTCATCATGAAACGATAAAGTATATGTATAAGAGAATAGCCGATATGAGAGAGGCGGTCGCATTGGAGACGAGAAAGAGTCTTTTCTCGTTTCTGTAGCCCAGGTCCATGACGATGGTACGGATGCCGTAGACGCTGTGGAACGTGAAGAGGACGAGGATCAATACGTCTACGACCGGTTGCCGGTGGAGACTCAGGGCCCAGTCCGGTTTCTTGTCCTGGTTGAAGAGGAAATAGCTGGTCAGTATCTTGATGCCGAAAAGGACAATAAGGCAAACGCCGCTTATTCGGTGAAAAAGCCAGATAAACATGGCTGCTCCTTGGGTCTCTTTTCAAGCAATCACATCACGGCGCTTACGGCTTTGTCAAGAGTTTTTAGAGAAACGCCGCCCGTCGGCGTGCGTGGAGCCTCAGGCCCGCGGTTCAGAGAAAATTATGGAAATCGGGTTACAATTTATTATAATGAAGAAAACATCAAACGAGGAAGGCATGGGAGACTACGACGACGACGAAAGACCTGACTGGCGGGAGCTGGATCGCCGCAGGGATAGAAGCACTTTTTACGGCAGGCAGGAAAAAGGGACCGGAAAAAAGAAAGAGGCCCCGAAAGACCGCTGGCAGCAGGGCAGGGTAAAGGATGCCCTGGATCGGCTCTTCAAGGGTGACAAAGGCACGCCCGAACACGACAAGCTTTACGCAAAGCTCCATAACGCCTACGGGTCGGAGGCCTTTGCAAAGCAGGCCGAGAAATACATGGCCAAATACGGCCTGCCTGAAGACGCCGCCACGCTTATACTTTTTCTCGATTTAAAGGAGACCGGCATATGCGCCGCCACCCTGGACAAGCTCCTGGAGCTTTATCCATCACTTCCTCCCCGCCAGCAGGAGGACGCCAAACGGAAGATCTCCATAGCGGCCATGGGACACAGGATCAAAGAGGTCCGCATAAAAGCGCAGGACATACTCGAGGAGCTGGGCTCCTGAAGCCGTCTACATGTTCTCCATGATAAAGCGTCTGTAGGAACGGTCGTAGGAGGCCTCGCCCTCCGGGGAAAAGAAACAGCCGGGAAGCTGCTTCTTGCTCCTATGATACGCCACGCATTCGCAACATTTTCCTTTACGCGTGCACGAATCATACGTGCACGTACACGCGGCCGTATTCTTCTCTATTGTGCATTCCATCATATTCACCTCATGCTCGTATTTGACCAACAGTATATAAGGAAGATCCGCGAGTTTCAAGGTTCCCCGTTCCGGGGAAACGAGTAACGGCCCTCTCCATTTTTCTGCCCGAAAAAAAGGACTGCCGCGTCTTTTTTTTGTTCCGAAAAGTAATAGTCCTCCGTAGCGAAAAAACATGTCGGAGGAAAGCGATGGCTCACAGGTACAAAGGATACATGGTTGTTGGGTTGATTATGGTGATTTTCTTCGCCATGTTCCTCTTGCCGGTCAGACCTGCCGGTGCCGAAGGATTCAAGGTGGCGGCAGGCATCGGCTCGTCGAGCCCGGAGACTTACTTTTCGGAACCTCCCTACCGTATCCCCGAGGCCGGATTTGAGGTCGGCCTTTTCCGGTACGTTAACGCACGGGCCGATGAGGTCCCCCTGTCGGGCTTCCTGGTCAAAGACACGTTCTTCTATATAAAAGAGGACGCTTCTTCCTGTTTTGCAGATATCAATTACGGAATGGACGGGCGGTACTTTGTCATGGACGGCTTCGCCTACGGCGCTTCGCACAATCGAACCATGCATTTGCTCGAATACACCAGGGATTCGATCAGGCTGCTGGACAGCATCAACCAGTCCTATGTGGATCGAATTCCCATGGACTTCATGACGGCCCGACAGGGGGCGCAACCCTATGGTTTTGTCGACGAGGGCGTTTACTCACCGAATTGGACGGACGTTAAGGATATGGACGGTGACGGTCGGCCGGAGATCAGGGTAGGGATCTCCACCTGTGACGACTGTGATTTGGATTTCCCCCATTACGAGCTCTACTTCGAGATCGACAAAGACCGGCTGAAGGTGGATCTGAACCCGGCGTTGTATATACCGCTGTATGACAAGCTCAGGATCGAGGAGACAGGAGCATCACGGAAACCCGCATATTACGTCTACGGTTTTCTCGCCGGAGAATTGAGCCTTGAAGAGATCAAAATCGAGAGCGCCGGCGACGAAAAACTGCTCTACTTTGCCCGGCTTCTTGAGAGGAGCCGTGAGTGGGACAAGGCTTTTCACGATTCACTCAGAGAAAAACCCGAGTTGCGCTTATATAACGCTCAGAAAAGGAGGTAGTGCCGGTGGCTTCGCAATGGGACAGCATAAGAATAAAAAAGGGACCGGGCGGCTGTGGAAATGTGTCGGAAGAGAAGAAGAACGGGATTATCTCGGACGCGGTGTCGCTGTGGGAGAAAATGGGGCTTTCCGAGGAGCGCATAGCCTTCGGAATAGCCACTATGGGGGTTGAGTCCGGTTTCAACCCTGCCGCCAAGGGTGGATCACAGACGGAGCGCGGTCTGGGTCAAATCACCGATCCCACCTGGCAAGACGCCGTCAAGTACCACAATAAGAGATATGATGAGCAGGTGGACCTAATCACGGGAAGAACCGATGAGGCGTCACAGGTTCGCGTAATGGGAGCATGGATCGAAAAGATTTGGGAGGCGGCCGGGGGTCTCGTCAAAAACAGCTCGCTGCAAGGGTACGGGTTGGAGGAGGTAGCCTATGGCCTGTGGCATCAAGGTGCATATTCCGATGCGGATAGGGTCGGGGGATTTCTCCTCTCCGATGGATACAACGATCGGAACATTGCCCCATATTTCAGGGACACCTATGATGAAGCCCTGAGGACCCTTGACCATGATTTTATGACTCCGGGATTTTCTCCGTAGAAAAATAAAATTCCGTGCCTTTTTTTCGTTTCAGAAAGTAATACCCCTGCGTAGTGAAAAACATGTCAGGGGGAACCGCAATGCCATCAATCAAGGTCGGTCGTCTCGTACGATGCACAATTGTGAAGGATCTGCCCGGCAAGGATACCTATCTTGCCCTCATCAAGGGAACGGAACTGCTCGCCTATCTGCCGAAGAGGTATGCCAACCGGATATACGGTCAGGGAGAAGACGTTACCGCCGCAGTGTTCATGATGACAGAGGGCAGGATCTCTTTGAGCCAGAGATCGCCGCAGTATTTTCGCAGGATTACCGAGGAGGCCCTCGCCGAGATCATACGCGCGGGAAAGGTCCGGGTGCGAAAGGCGGCAAGCGTGGTCAACGGCGCCTTTGCGAAGGTTTCCATTGAAGGCCTGGGCAGCGTCGATCCTCTGTCTGCATCTCTTCCCTATCTCGATAAGGTAAAGACCTACACCACCGATACTATAACCGTCGTCCGGTACAGTCCGAACATGAAAGAATATATCGTCAATTCCCTTGTTCCGGCGCCGGCGGAAAAGGTGACGCAGGTCCTGTATTCGCAGAGCCTGAGGGAGGCCATTGTCAGGGTCGATCCGCGGTACTGCGGATTTTTCGTCGGAAAGGGCGGTACCAACGTCGCCACTGCCGCCAAACTTCTTAATGTGAAGATCGTCATAAAGAGCGCTGAACAGGAAATGACCGGCACAAGGGAAAGGGGGGCGGAGTATGTCAGGGCATAACGGTGACAGGGAAAACAATCCCGGCGCAAAGGTGTTCCTGTTAGCCCTTGCGGCGTCTGTTATTTCCTCTGTCATTACCATCGCCGTCCATGATGTCTTCTTCGCGCAGAAGATCGTCGCCATCGATCTGGCGGACCGCATCGCCTCGCAGAAAGAGGATTATGCCGCGGGAAGGATTACCGCCGGCGAACTGGTGGAGAACATTGATCGTCTGCTGAAGCATATGCAGCAAAAAGCAAAAGGCGAGGTTCTGGTTCTGGAAGATGCGATTGCCGGGGATGTGAAACATTATGACCTGGGGGCTGCCGTTGCCGATGAGGAGGATGACCGGGAAAGATAGCAGAAAATGATCGGACCCCACGGAACATGCCTGAAGCTTGACATGTCTTATTGGACATTCTACGCTATTCCAGCCGCTTTGTTCACGCTATGGCGGCAGCCGAAGAAGGAACGGAGGCAGGATGGGAGAGATCACGGCAAAATGCACACACTGCGGGGGAAGCAATGTCGTATGCGGTGTAAGGGTTGATCAGACCGCGGACGCGGGCAGAATAGGGCTTGCCTACAAAACCAAATTCGTGGTGATAGGCACGGAACCGTTCCATGCCGATGTATGTGATGACTGCGGCACCATTGTTCGTCTTTACGTTAAGACTCCGGGCCGAACGTGGTATACAAAGTGAAGACCGGCAACCCGATATTTCTGTTTCACCGGTTTTCGATATGTTTCAGAAACTCCCTGATGCTTTCCACGTAGGCCTCAGGTTCCTCGAACATGCCAAGGTGCGCACTTTTTTCGAATATCCTCAGGGAAGAGTCGGGCACGTGCGAGCGGTACCATGCCGTGGCGCCCGGCGTTGCTTCATCGTATCGACCGGCCGTGAAGAACGTGGGGACCTTTATTTCGTGAAGGCGGTCGACCCTCTCGTATGTCTTCA
>DNYO01000012.1 GCA_003506795.1 Deltaproteobacteria bacterium | reverse complement strand
CAGACAAGGTGAATGTCCTTTACCCCCTGGCGAATGATCTCGTACGCAACCGCCATGGGATTGCGGGTTATCGTAAACCCCCCTATGGCGAGCTGGCAACCATCCTTAACGAACCGTGTGACGGCCTCATCGAGACCCATCAGCCTATCAGCGATCTCCGGATACCTGTTCATTCGTTCTCTCCTTTACGAATTTTCGGAACTCAAGATCATCTTTGATTCGGTGGCTCAATATTCAGTTTTAGTTCGAATATAATGCTGTGGATGACTCGCTAGGTGATTATATCACAGAAGCCCGGGGAGGCAAGCATTAAATCAAAGCCATTCTCTAAATCAGTCTTTGGTGGTAAACCTGATTCTTATTGCAACGATAGCAGATAGGAACGCAGGTTCACCTTCGCCTTGCCCAGCCCCAGTTTATTCCTGATGTGGTGCCGGTGGAGCCCGATGGCGCTTCGCGTCACCTTCATGATGTCGGCAATCTGCTTTGTTGTCTTCCCTTCGCGGATAAGCGTTGCGACCTGGATCTCCTTGGGCGTAAAGTGATACTGCTTTGACGTTATCTTTTGCAGGAATGAAGAGAACACATTCTTGATCGTGGTCTCGATGATTTCGAGATATGTCTGTTGTTCGATTGTAAGTCCGGTCAGCCTTAATTTGTCTACGTAAGGAAGGACGAGCTCTTTCACGTTTGATTTGATCTTGTCTTCCATAAGTTTCTTATCGTCTTCTCCGCGGGCAAGAAGGGTCTTCAGGGCCTCGTTCGTCTCTTCAAGGGCGTGGATCTTCATGGCCGTCTCTTTATCTGTCCGCTTTGTGCCGGGTGTTTTGGGAGATTCGTTGGATACTGGGGATTTCATGACGTTCACCTCTCATGATGTATTAACATGATGAAAGCCGAGGTTTGTACGGCTATCTCAAAGTCCTTATATAAATATATCGCACTACATTTTGTCAAGAAAATATTATTATTTAACCGATAATCGAGTGAATCTGCTTCCTTACCCGCGATACGCTTTCTCGACGTTTCTGCCGGCAGGCAAATACGGCGGATCGGAAGAGTGAATAGCAAAACATTTTATGTTATCACAGCTAACCGGCTTTTGTCACGGATGCCATGAACGTACGTGAAACAACTTGCAGGAACGCGCTTACCGGGAGGGGAAGCTTCGCAGACAAGCCCGGGCAATGCCGTTATTTCATCGAGATTGGAGCGGGTTCCCATCGAGCGCACGGCGAATGGCGCGGGCCAATTCGTCTTTGGCGATGGGCTTCATAAGAAAACCTTTAATTCCGATCTCGCTGGCCCTCTCCTGCGAAACGGTCTCGCTGTAACCGGTACAGAGAATAATCGGAATGGCCGCTCTTATTTTCAACAGTTCTACGGCAAGGTCCATTCCGGTCATACCGGGCATTGTGTGATCGGTGATGACAAGGTCGAATCCGTCGGGATCTTTCCTGAAAATAGCCAGCGCATCCATACTGCCTGTTGTCGCTTCCACCCGGTAGCCGAATCTGGCTAATCTTTGTTTACTTAACTCCACCAGTATATCCTCGTCATCGACCAGGAGTATCCGCTCGTTTCCTCCTGTAAAGGAAGCGGTCTCCTCGGGTTCGGTACGTACCAAAACACGGGGTTTCGGTAAATAGACGTGAAATGTGGAGCCCTTACCCGGTTCGCTTTCGACGGTTATGTATCCATCATAGCTCTTAACGATGCCATGGACAACGGATAATCCCAGGCCCGTCCCCTCCCCTTTCTTTGTGGAGAAGAAGGGATCGAATATCCGTTTCAGGGTCTGAGGAGTCATTCCGCTGCCGGTGTCCCGTATTTCCAGCCCAAGGTACTCCCCCGGTACCATTTCGGGGACAGGTGCGGGATTACCCTCGGCGATAACGATCCTTGACAGGCTTATATCCAAAACACCTCCTTCCTGGCGCATGGCGTGGGCGGCGTTGGTGCAAAGATTCATCAGGATCTGGTGCATATGTACCGGATCGGCGAGTATTTCATCATCTTTCGTGAGACTCTTCCGTACGATTTCAATCGTGGATGGGAGCGCGGGTCTCAATAGTTTAAGCGCCTCTTCGATGATGCGGCTCAAGGCAACAGACTTCCGGTCATGCCCGGTCTGCCGGCTGAACGCAAGTATCTGTTTCACAAGATCACGTCCCCGGTTTGCTCCTTTCAGGGCCAGTTTTAATCTCCTGTGCTCCGGGCTGTCGGGAGGCAAGTCTTCCATCACCATTTCGGTAAAACCTATAATGCCGGCAAGGACGTTATTGAAGTCGTGGGCAATTCCTCCGGCGAGGGTACCGATGGCCTCCATCTTCTGGGCCTGGCGCAGCTGTTCCTCAAGCCTTAATCGTTCCGTAATGTCCCGGCCCAAAAATACATAATTAACAATGGCACCTGACGGGTCTTTGACCGGGGAGATCGTCTCTTCCGCATCATACACGGATCCGTCCTTCTTCCTCCGTTGGAGCCGGCCTTTCCATACCTTGCCCTCTCTAATAGTGCGCCACATTGCATCGTAGAAGGCAGGGTCATGGCTGTCGCTCCGAAGAACCGTGTACTCGCGGCCGATAATTTCGCTGCCTGAGTAACCGCTTATATCGGTGACGGCCGGGTTGATATATTCCACATACCCATTTTTGTCCGTGATCATGACGCTTTCCGCCGCCTGTTCCACAGCCGTTGCGACTTTCTTGAGAAGTTCCTGGGTATCCCGCAGCTGGGCCTGCGCCTGTTCATTCGCCTTGAGTTCCTCAACCTCCCTCAGGGCCCGCAAGACCGCTATAGGCAGTCTCGCCAGCCTGTTCTTCAGGACGTAATCGGTAGCGCCCTTCCTGAGGAGGTCAATAGCCAGTTCTTCACCAAGCGCCCCGGTCACAAAAATGAAGGGTGTATCGGGTGCCCGCTGCCGGGCTATCAAGAGTGCCGTTTCCCCGTCAAACCGGGGGAGGGAGTAATCGGAGAGAATAACGTCAGGCGAGAACTCCGACAGCGCCGAGACAAAGGTCGGCTCGGTTTCCACCCTGTGCGCAAGGCACTTNNCAGTCCGGGTGGAATAAACGTTGCGGTCAATACGGCGGCTTGTTCATCAACAACCAGTAGCATCCTATCTCTGCTACGGATCTGGCGAAGTCGTCGAAATTTACGGGCTTGACGATGTAACTGTTTACTCCCAATTTGTAACTCTCTATCCGGTCTTTTTCTTCATTCGAAGATGTAAGGACCACGACAGGAACGGATTTCGTGTGTTCACTGGAGCGGATCCTTCTTAAAACCTCCAGCCCATCGATCTTGGGGAGTTTCAGGTCGAGAAGTATGACCTTGGGACAGCATTTGTCTGTCTGCCCGGCGATGCAGTCCACATTGTTCATAATGTAGTCAATGGCTTCCGCGCCGTCCTTGAGCAGCTTTACCTTATTGGCGAAGTTATGCTCGCTTAAAGCGGCAAGCGTCATCTCGGCATCGGCCGGATTGTCCTCTACGAGTATAACTTCAACAGTATTCTCATTCATGCTTACTCCTTTCCCGGTAGTGTGAAATAGAAAGTGGCGCCTTCGTCCACCTTTCCCTCGGCCCAAACTTTGCCCCCGTGGCGGTGAATGATACGCTCCACGATGGCAAGCCCCACGCCCGTGCCCTCAAATTCTTCCTGGCTGTGGAGACGTTGAAAGACCCCGAAAAGCTTGCCGTGGTACTCCATATCGAATCCCACCCCGTTGTCCTTGATAAAATAGACAGGCTCGTCTGTCTGGCGGACAACGCCCACCTCAATGGAAGCGTCCTCCCTTGACCTTGAAAATTTTATCGCATTGGACAAAAGATTGAGGATAACCTGCCTGATGAGTGTCCGGTCACCGATACCCGAAGGAAGCCTGTTCAAGACCAGGGTCGGCTGGCGCTCGAGGTTTACGGCTGTGAGGTCCTTCCACGTATCCCGGACAAGGGCCTCCATATCAAGACTCGTCTTTGTCATTTCCTTCCTGCCCAGACGGGAAAACGAAAGAAGGTCATCGATGAGCTGGCCCATAGTCTGGGTATTGCTTCGGACGACGTTAAGCTTTCTCCTGCCGTCGTCATCGAGCGTGTCGGCATAATCTTTCAGGAGCATCCTGGAAAAACCATCGATCGCCCGGAGCGGGGCGCGCAGGTCGTGTGAGACGGAATAGCTGAAACTCTCCAGCTCCCGGTTGACGGCCTGCAGCGACTGGTTGGCCTCAGATAGCTCTCTCGTCCTTTCCTTTACCCTCCAATCCAGGTCGGCGAGGAGTTTTTGAAGCTCTTCCTGGGCCGTCTTTCGTTCCGTAATATCACGGGCGGCGGCGAAAACGCCGATGACCTTGCCTTCCTTGTCTTTATAGACCGAAGCGTTATAGAGCACGGGGGTCACGTGTCCGTCCTTATGGCGAATGCCAAGTTCATAGTCACGGACCAGGCCTTTCTTGAATACGAGCCGGTACCCGCTTCTGGCCCTTTCCGGCTCAGTAAAATAGTCGGAGAAATCGGTTCCGATCAATTCTATTCTTGATCGCCCTGTCACAAGTTCAGTCGCGGCATTGACGTCGCTGATTTTCCCCTCGGGATCGATGGTTACGAGGGGGTCAAGGCTCGCTTCGATCAGGCTCCTGTTGTAGGCAAAGGCCTGCCCGACAGTTTCTTCCGCGCGCTTGCGCTCGGTGATATCACGGGCGTAATGCACCGATCCGAACAGCTTTCCGTCAGGATCGTAGAGAGGGGACACCGAGACGAGAAAATACCCGCCCAACCGTTCGTCGTAAACCTCTGCCACGCCCGCCTGCCCGTCAACCAACAATCTCGAGTGAGGACAAAATGGCGGCGGTTCGTGACAGCAATGCATAGCCTCGAAACACCTGAGCCCTTCCGCCGAAGACGGTGAAACGCCCAATTTATCGGCCATGGCCCTGTTCGCTTTCATCACCCTGTGATCGGTATCCACGATCATAATCGGGTCGGTTATGGCATCGAATGTCCGCTCCCATTCTTCCGTGGCCCTGATCAGTCGACTCTCTGCCCGCTTGCGCTCTGTTATGTCACGGGCGGCGGCGAAGGCGCCGATAACCTTTCCGGTGTCGTCACGATAAAGGGCCGCATTGTATAAAACCGGCGTGCTATGACCATCCCGGTGAAGGATCTCCAGGGGATAGTCCTGCACCGAACCTTCGCTGAAAACACGGCGGTACCCGTCTCTGGCCCTCTGAGGCTCGGTGAAGTAATTGGAAAAATCGGTGCCGGTAAGCTCGTCGCGGGTATACCCTGTCACTTTCTCCGTGGCCAGATTCACGTCTGTTATCGTACCGTCCGCGTCAATGGTGACAAGCGGGTCGAGACTTGCTTCGATCAGGCTCCGGTTGTAAGCACCCGCAAGGCGCAGGGCCTCCTCCACTCTTTTCCGCCCTGTAATGTCGCGATTAATCTCCAGGATCTGGACGGCGCCTCCCGTTTCGTCCTGACGCAGAGCCCATCGGCTGAGCACAACTATCTTTTTGCCATCCTTCCCTACGTGGGTAAGTTCACCTTCCCAGCGACCCATTTGCCCGGCAATGGTCATGATTTCTTTTAAGGACACGGGGAATTCCGTCCGGAGGAGGTCGTGTGAAATCTTGCCGACGGCTTCGCCTTTTCCCCAGCCGTACGTCCCTTCGGCGCCGCAGCTCCAGAAGACGATCTTCCCGTCCATATCTCTTACAATAATGGCATCGTGGGCAAGATCGAGAAGCTCGGCCTGCCGTACCAGCTCACCTGTCCGCTCCCGCACACGGGCTTCCAGTTCACCCCGTGCTTTTCTCAAGACCTCCGACAACCTGGTCTGTCCCTGGCTTTCGATGATCTCCCAAACACCGTCTCGTCTTACGAGGGCGCTCTGGTGGGTGTTAATTACATCGATTACCTCATTCGCTCCACATCGATCGAGAGGATAGGTACAGAGAACTATAAGTTTTTTGCCCTCAATTACATCGTTGATAGCGCTTTCATATGACATGAAGGCCTTCCAGTCCTTCTTCTGGAGCCACATCGTGTCGCCGGTAATCCTGGCGCCGGCATATCCCTTCTTCAGCGCATGGTCAAGCTTTTGGCTCCAGCCGTCGAGGACCTTTTGCGCATTGAACCCGTCATCTCCAGCGTACCACCCGGTATGAGGAAAAATCTCCAGTTGACCGGAACGGATGAAACCATCGATATCCGGGACCTCTTTTCGCATGGCTTCGATGGCATCGTCCATGCTCACTATATCCGAAATTACCCAGACGCAGAATTCATTGTGCTTAAGGCCTGCCCGCAAGAAGGGCACCAGTATGCCAATGAGATCCTCTTTTGTCTGATAAAATTGACACAGGTGGGTTTCCCAGGGAATATCCCCAAGAAAATCCAGGCCTGAATCACAAAACTCTACCGCCATCCTCGCCTCCCACTGGCTCAACAAAAGAACGTATCTGAGCCATTGACGACATTTTGCGGAGATTCAAATGCTGGTATTTTACGACAATCGCCAGACGTTTTCGGTTCCTGAATTTTCCTGCTATCCTACGGCTTTGTCAAGACATTTGTCGCGCCCTTCTTTCCCCGTCCGCGCCTGAGTTGTCCGGAAAGTGGGATTGCCTTCCTACTCCACTTTCTTCCAGGTCGGATCAGGATTGAAGACGCTCATTGTTTCCGCAATTTTGACCGTGTTCTTTCCAAGGTCTTTCTGGTAAACGATTCCATCATGATTCACGATGAATGTCATCACCCCCGTCGACCGGTATCGGGCCGGGTATGCGACAAGTCCGAAACCACCTATCATTCTGCCGTTGACTATGTAGTCGTAGGCGCCACCGGGGGCCTCTTTGCCCTGGGCTGTAAGTATCCTGTAAAAATAACCATGATAGGGTGCCGCCTCGCCTCGACACCCGGGAGTGAAACCTGTCCGGCAGGCTCGCGCCACAAGGGGTCCCATGGGGCTTGCCGGATTCTCCTTTTCGCCAATGTCCCAGCACAGGCCGTTGTTCTTCCCCGGGTCGCTCGCAAGCCTCTGGGCATACTCGAGAACACTGTTGCCCTGCCGCTGCGCGTACTCGCGCTGGGCGTCCACGTAGGCCAGGCATACCTGAATTGCGGCGAGTTCGTTGCGTCCTATCCTGCGCGCCAGGACCTCCTGCCTGCCTTGTTTCGTGTCAAAACGCCATGTTCTGCCTGTCTTGACTATGGGGATGGCCATGGGCCAATCATCTTCCCCCACGTGCAGGACAGCCTTTCTGTCGCTGACATTTTCAAGCCTGTTTTTCTCCTCGTAGGCCCTGAGGAAACGATCGCGTGCCTCCCTGTCCATGGTTTCATCCCCGGACATAACAAGGTCTCTCCCTGATGCCCCGAAAATGGCAAGAAGCTGCCCGGTATCGTTCATTCTCACGGCCTCAACCAACGCCGTCACCGCGTCCTCAGGAGTGGAAAAATTCCTCTGTCCCGTACCTGCCGCGGCACTGCCTCCCCACAAAAATAGAAAGACCGTAAGGATAACGAAGACGAAGGATACGGCGGTACATGGTTCCTGCCGCTTTGTATCTATGAAGTGCATCGTTACAACTCCCTTCCGGTAAATGGCTGCTATCCCTGAACGCATCATCTGCCCCTGCCCCCGCCGGATCTCCCCGCCGGAGAGCGTCCACCGGCCCCCGGGCCGCCCCGGGGACCTGGTCCTGACGGTCGGAGGGTTGACGGCGCTCCGGGTGACGATTGGACTCCGGTTCCGCCCGGGGCGGAACGACCGGGCGCTTGAATCCGGGGCTGAGGGCGTAACGGAGGCGGAGCCGATCTCATGCTCCCCCTGCCGCGCTCGCTTTCCCGCCTGACTTCCGGTCCGCTCGTGAAGCCGCGGAAGGTGCCGAAATCTCCCGGAGGCACGACGGTACCTCTCGGCTGTATTTCGCGAACCCCCGGGGTACGCTGCCCGGGTTGGATCTGCCGGACACCCGGCTGTGGCGACCTCGGTATCCGCGGCGGCGACACTCCCCGAAGACCCGGCGTGGGCGCAGGAGCCCGGGGGGGTTGTATACCCCTGGGGGCCGGGCTTTGCGGCGCCGGGGATTGTACACCTGGACCAATGGGCCGGACTCTCTGCACCCCGGGAGCCGGTCCTGTCCCCTCAAAACCCCTGTATCCGCGCCTCTCGTCGACACCGGGGGCCGGGCCGCGACCGAAGCGCTGACGCGTCGCAGGATCGCGATACGACACACCTCTGCGGTGAACGGGGTTATGTCGCCACACCTGCGGCCCCGAAAGAACTCTCGTCGCTCCGATCCTGCTAAAACCGATGGTAAGCCGCCTGTCCACGTAGATCGAACGCCTGGGCCACCTGAAACCGCACCAGTAGCCATAGTGACCCGTATAGACCGGCCTGCCGAAGGCAAAAGCGCCTGAAACGACTACACCCGGATACCAGAACCAGACCGGCGAACAAATGGGATACCACCAGGAGCCATAGATCCAGCAGGGGTCGTAAACCGGGACATAGACTATTTCCGGGGATGCGGGTTCCAGCACGATATAAGGCTCTTCGACCACCAGTTTGAGCTCGCTGACCGACCTCAGATGACCCCGGTCATACGCCCGTCGCCGGAGCATCTGTATCGTATTCATCACCTGGTCCTGCTGGGCAAGGAAGGCATTTCCGAGGGAAATTGTTTCATCGGGATGTTCGGCCATCGTCCTTAGCACGCCACGGTACCTGCACAACGACTTGACGCTTACGTCCCAGGGTTTGTCCCTCAGGGCCTCGTCGAGTCTGGCCTCAGTGAGGCCGGGGTTAGCCCGGACCCATTTATCTGCCTCAATCACCTCCGCCGGATAGGTGGAAGCCATGAGCATTTGCGAAAGCAGGACATCCGGATAGAGTGCAATAGGCGCGAGCAGTTGATCCAGTTGTTCCTGCGTGTAGACATAGCCCGCCGCTCCTGCCTGCCCCTCCGAAAGGTCTTGAGCCGTTACATCAGGACATGCCGTCAACATCAGCAGCAACACTATCAGTGCCGAAATACCCGTTCTCGACTTAAAAGTGCCGTGGGAGCCATACACGGGCCTGAAGTCTGTCATGGCGAAATATACGTACCATCTGCACCACGCACAAGCCAGATATCGGTAAACTAATTGAAATATATCGCTATTTTGTGATTACACTTTGAAACTGCCTGTTCAGCCATGACGAAAAGACCCGGGTCATGTCAAGATTGCCTCATCCGGTAATCCCTGTAACCGAATCTCCTGACCACCTCCACCCCGCCCCCTGTCCGTGCCACCGCTATATCGGGAAGGTTGATGCCGTTGAAGGTG
>DNYO01000158.1 GCA_003506795.1 Deltaproteobacteria bacterium | reverse complement strand
TCAACAGCTTCTGAAAATCGCCGGACTCTGCCAGAATCGCGCGGGCCGCTGCTTTTAACCTGTCTACATCATTTGAGGGTAACCGGAAAGAGGTGGGCAACCCAGCCAGATAATCTGCTTCGGTTCTATCTTTGTGATTTTCAAAACGTACATCCACCAGGTAGAATTCGATGTCGCCACAGGAGCCAGGCTCTTTCGAGATCTCCCCCGGGGGGCACCTTCCCGTCCGGACCTGATGGGCCCACCGGCCGAAGCTCTCCTGTAGAACAGCCATGGTTTCTATATTGTACCGGACGATGGCAATGGTGGAATAGTTTGAGATTATGGATGACAGCGTAGGTATGAACCCGATTGTGTCCCACATGGATTCGGTTTTCGTCTCGGCATTGACGACGATGAAGATCATCTTCCGGATTTTCTCCCTTCCCGTGAATTTCATGACCTCCCAGATGTTGCCCACCGTGTCGATGGATTCCTCAATGGCCCTGAGGCCAAGGTTGTCGGCCACACCCCCGTCGATCAGGTGAAAGTAGGACTTCTTCTTTGAATCCATCATGAGTTCCTGGTGCTCTTTCGTATGGCGCTGCCGGTAGCTCGTTGATTTTGATTTTAACAGCGGAGAAGGTGCAAATTCGCAGCTGCCCGCGTAATTTTTCAACGTGAGCGGTGTGAGCACACCCGGCACGGCCGATGATGCGGCACAGGCCCGTGCCACGGGGAATTTTGAAAGATCGGAACACATGGCATTGAACAACATCTGGTGAAACGTGAACCGCGTTCCCTGAGTCAAGTCCGTTGCGTTGATGAGGACGATGGGCCCCTTTCGCTCCAGCATGTCCCCAAAGGTCTTCCCGTCAAATACATTCTTGTCATAGTACTCGGCGGCAAGGTCACTCCGGTCGAAGAAAGGCGATGAAAGCCGGAACCAGTTGACGGGGTTCAGGAAAGTGCTGACCATGATGTCCCCCTGGATATTCTTCTTCAGGAACCGGGACTCGTAATCTTCGAAGATCCGATCACCGAAAAGCCCAAAATAAGCCGCCGTGAAACTTCCGCCCGAAACTCCCGAGATCATGTCCACCTCATCCACGAGACGATGCTTCTTGCCGCCGATGGTGATCTCCGTCCCACGAAGCTCCTCGAGGACTCCGTAGGAAAAGGCGGCCGCCCGGGTCCCGCCCCCGGAAAATGACAGGATCAGCAAGATATCTTCCAAATTTCCCTCCGGCCCCATGTTCTGAGCAATGTACCCGTAACCAGGATCGTACTTATCCAGCGGCGCATTCACCGGGTAGTGGCCGAAGTGACTGCAGCCGGTCGATAGAGTAAGCAGCAGGGATGCCGCTGCCAGGATTCTTCCGAGTGGTATCTTCATGGTACACCTCCATTTTCCCTTGCATATCACACTCAATAGTTACTCACTACGATCAACAGAAATCGCCTCAGCCTCGATATAGGTGATCATCAGTTCATCCCCAACCTTGACCATCTCGAGATTTTCCGGTTCCTGCACTTTTACCTTCACAGTTTTGCCATTGGGCCCCATGAGGGATATTGTGCCCGCATCTTTGTCGATGCCTTTAACCGTAGCCGTTGTAACGGTCTGCCTGGTGATCGCGCCTCCCGGCATCTCGCCAGGCTTCGCCCTGACGATGGTCGTTTTTTCCCCGGCCGCCGCAGCCTTTCCCGGTTTGATAACCTCCACGGCCACGGACTCGTAGAACCTTATCGTGACTATGTCTCCTTCTTTGACCTGGGGCAGATTCACGGCTTCTTTACTGACTTTGAAGTCACGCACCTCTCCCGCCCCATCTCTGAGCGTCACGATTCTTTTCTCCTGGTCAACTGCAACAAGCGTGGCTTTAAGGACAATCTCTGATGTTCTCTCTACCTTTTTCCCATGTGCGCACCCTATCACTATGGTTGCCGTCACTGCGAACACCAACGCTACAACAAATCCTCTTTTCATTTTCCGGTCCTCTCTTTCTTAATACGATGGTAACTTAAAATTTCCAGCTCAGGTTGAGCGCGAAGATGCTCATGTTCGTATTGCTGTATTCACCCGATACGCGCCCGGCCAGGGGTCCGCGCTCCTGGTCGACGGACATGTCACCGCTCCAGAGGAACTCGTATGCCGCCCCCAGCGTCAGGTTGGGATTCAAGGAATACTGGGCGCCCAGGGCGAAACGCCACGCCTCACCCATGGGAAGGGTCACGGTGCGTTTGTCGTCGTCGACAGCGGAGCTGTCATAGGCGATACCGCAACTGAACGTCCATACCGGAGAGTGCCGATACTGGACCCCCAGTGCCACATGCCACGTATCCTTGTAATCACTATCCACGGTCAGACTTTGCGGGTTGCTCGTGTTGATCCCGACATCGACCTTGCCGAACCGGGACCAGTCCTGCCAGCCCACATTTCCCATGATTGCCCATTTCGGATTCAACTCATGATAAACGCTGAACATGACCATCTGAGGCACTGTCATGCTCATGTCCAGGTTGTTCGTGGTGAGCCCACGGTTCCTCAGCACGGTTGCCAGCACAGGGCCAAGGCCGCTGAATTCGGGTACGTCGGAGAAGTCAAGCTTGACTTCAGTCAGATAGGTGAGCCCGAAGCGCGTCCCTGGCTTCGGCTCCACGAGGATCCCGAAGTTCCCACCGTAGCCCCACTCCTCATCCTTGTACTTCAGCTGTCCGTCGGGCTGTGTGCCTGCGTTGTTGATGGCTACCTCGTTGTTCAGATAACCATACATGACGTTGAGACCCGCGCCGATGGAGAGCCAGTCGTTCAC
>DNYO01000032.1 GCA_003506795.1 Deltaproteobacteria bacterium | reverse complement strand
AGGGCGCTGTCCTCCTGCCCCGAGATCGATTCCGTCATCGGGCCGTCGCCCTTCGTAACGACGTTCGTATCGTACTTATAGCCCATGCCGATACCGAACCGCCACGGCCTTTCACGCTCGGCCTTGTCGGCGACTATCTTTTCATAATCCCTCGCATAGAGTGCCAGGTCGCTCGCGGGATCCAGGGTGATAGTGGTCCGCAGGCGCTCCTTTGCATCCTTATATTTTCCCTGCTGGGTATAGATGCCGGCTATCTGAAGCTCTGCCTGCTGCGACAGGCGGGGATCGAGGTTTTTGGCCTTCTCAAAAGCCTTGATGGCTTCATCCGGTTTGCCTCTTTTGGTAAACACCAGGCCTTTCAGCAAATACAGACGAGCTGAATCCAGCCCATCTTTCTCAGCGACGGCGATCCATTTTTCCGCTTCCATGATGTTGTTGGTGTGATAGAGGACATCGATGAGTTCGACGAGTGCCTCGTCGACCCGGGGCGCTAAGGTGGCAGCATCCTTGAAGTAGGGTATCGCCTCCTTGTATTTTTCCATGGTCTTATACGTAAGACCCACGTAATAGGCTGTCCTGGCCGACCCCTTGTCCGCTGAATATGCTTCCAGAAAATAGGTCAGGGCTTCTTCATGGTTTTCCTGCCCGTACTCCTTAAATCCCTGATCAAACAAAGTCTGACCACCGGCAGGAGAAATCATGGAAACCATCAAACACAGGGCAAACAGGGATGATGCGAGTATTCGTTTCATTAACAAACCCCCGATGCATGATTCTCGACAATTGGGTGTTAAGCTTTATTAACCCATATGGATTTTCTTGGCAAGGAAAAGTTAAGGAAAATAACGCCCCCTCAAGAATACGTCAAACATGCAAGGACTCCGACTGTCTGAAACCAGAGATTTTCCCCTTAAGCCTCCTTGCCCTTAAGCCTCCCTGTGCCACAGGGAGCGGCCCATCCCTTTCTCATTAATAACTTGACGGAACATGCCTAAAGCATTATATTACTGACACTTAGAAACATTTTTTGAGTTGGAGGAACAGATGCCTATCTACGAATACCAATGTACAGAGTGTGGAAAAACCTTTGAAATATTCCAGAAGATCAGTGACGAACCACTCACGCAGTGCAAGGTATGCAAGGGAAGGCTCACCAAGCTCATCTCTAATTGCGCATTCCACCTCAAAGGCACCGGGTGGTATGTAACGGATTACAAGAAGCCGGTCGATTCCGGCGGCGGAGGGAAGAATGGCAGTAAGCACGTCGAAAAGACGGAAAGCGCGCCTGAGCCTGTAACCGAGACAAAAGCGGAGACCAAATCGGAAAGCACAACTACACCATCGACAGGAGGCGCAGCATGACCAAAGGTGACAAGGTAGCATTCTCTTTCGCAAAGAAAAACATGGAAGGTACCGTAGAACAGGTCTTTCAGAAGACCGTCTACATAAAGGCCGATTTCCCGAAAGACAAGGGAAAGATTGTGAAGAGAAAGATAAAAGACGTCAAGTAAATCTGTGAAGAGTGAAGAGTGAAGAGTGAGGAGTGAGGAGTCAGGCACATCAGCCGTAAAAGTTTTGACTCTTCACTCTTTACTCTTCACCCTTCACGTTTTAGTAATAATCCTGCAGTGCCCTTACCCGAAGTTTCCCGTTCTTCATGACCTCTATGGCATTGACTACCGCCTGGGCACCGGATAGGGTTGTGGTGTAAGGGATCTTGTACTGGACAGCACCGGAGCGGATGGCTACCTCATCCACTTTGGGGTTTCTTCCGCTTGGTGTGTTGATGATGAATTGTATCCCGCCGTTTTTGATCATGTCGACCACGTGGGGCCTTCCCTCGGAGACCTTATTGACGAATGCGACCTCGATGCCGTTGTTCGCGAGCACCTTGCCGGTTCCCTTTGTGGCACAGATCGTGAAACCCAGGTCGGAGAGCTTCTTTGCAACGAAGACGACGTTTCGTTTGTCCCTGTTCTTCACGCTCAGAAAGACGTTTCCCTGTGAAGGAAGGTCCTGACCGGCGGAAAGCTGGGATTTCAAGAAGGCGGCGCCGAAGCTGGAATCAATCCCCATGACCTCGCCTGTAGACTTCATCTCCGGACCCAGTATGGTATCCACCCCTGCAAACTTGTTAAAGGGGAAGACCGATTCCTTGACGGCGCTGTGGTTCAGCACGATCTCCTTTTCGATGCCCAGTTCCTTCAGGGTCTTGCCGGCCATCAGTTTCGCCGCCACCTTGGCCCACTGAACCCCCGTTGCCTTGCTGACGAAAGGAACCGTCCGGCTTGCACGCGGGTTGACCTCAAGGACGTAGATCCTGTCGTCCTTCACGGCGTACTGTATGTTCATGAGACCTACCACGTTCAGGCCTTCCGCCAACCGGTAGGTATATGTCCGTATCCGTTCTATAACATCGTCGTTGAGGGAGTATGGCGGCAGCGCCGACGCACTGTCGCCGGAATGGATGCCCGCCTCCTCGATGTGCTCCATGATGCCGGCCACAACGCACAGTGTTCCATCCGCAACGGCATCCACATCGATCTCGATGGCGTCTTCGAGGAACTTGTCGATNNAACGATCTCCATCGCCCTGCCTCCCAGTACGTAGGACGGCCTGACAACCACGGGAAAACCGATTGACGCCGCAATCTCCCGGGCCTCTTCAAAGGACGTGGCGATACCGTTGTCGGGCTGGGTGAGTCCCAGTTTCTTGAGGAGCGT
>DNYO01000172.1 GCA_003506795.1 Deltaproteobacteria bacterium | reverse complement strand
CGGTCGATGATGCCTTCCTGTTCGGGGATGCTTGCAGGAAAAAGTTTGGCGGACAAAGGCCTCACGATAAGACCCTGGAGCTCGCTGCGCTTCTCGATGAGTTCTATGGTATTTCGGCGCTGAGACATCGGCCTCTGTCCCAGGACCTCCCCGGTCACGACGAATGATGCATCGAGTTCGGTAAGAAGCTCTTTCGTGAGCCGGAGCATGTAGATCCTGCAATCGATGCAGGGGTTCATGTTCTTTCCGTATCCATAGCGCGGGTTCTTTATGATCTCTATGTAGTCGTCGCCCTTGTTCTTTGTGATGATCTCTATGCCAAGTTCTTCGGCAGTGCGCAACGCTTTGTGGCCGCGCTGCTTGTCCCGTTTGCTCGCGAAAATGGAGCTGAAATGGAGTCCGATCACTTCGATGCCCTGATCGACGATAAGCTTCGTTGCGACGGCACTGTCAAGGCCGCCGGATATGAGTGATATGGCGCGTTTCTTCATCTGCCTTGTCTGCTGGAACTCCCCGAGGGGGTCTATTGCATTTCCTCCGGTGTCCGTTCGTCAAGCGTGACAAGACTGATCCCCGAGTCCACCCCCGGCAGGGGCTCTACGGGATTGGTGAGCAGGAAACTGCCCGTTTCCACCCACGTCTTCAATGCGGAGGCTATCTCCCGGGCTTTCGAATAGCTTGAAATAGGAAAGGTGGGCACATCCTTTCCCTTGACGTTTATCTTCCCCGACTTCAACTGGGCGTACGTGACCTCACAGAGGCTTGCCGGTATCCGCTGGGGATAATCTGAGGAGTAGTCCACCACCTGTGCGTAGAAATCCTGGTCGCTTCGGGAGGTGAAGAACGCCATCTCTTCGTCGAGAACAGGTATGGGGATGCCGAGGCCCACGAACATCGTCGGGCCGTAGCCAAGGAAGCTTGCACCTTTGAGATAGTTGCCGGACATCTGTTTGGCATCGCCGATGACGGCAAGAGTGCCGGCGCCGCCTTTGGGCAGTCCCTCGGGCGTGCGGGCCGCACAGGGGTTGTGCTGCGTCCCCTGCCATGCCACGTAACCCACGCCGCCTCCGAGAAAGATCCGGGTGCCTATCCCGATGGTCCTGTACTTGGGGTCCTTTAGAAGGGGTGATAATTGACCTGCACTGGAGTAATTGGCGCTTCCGAGATTCGGCTTGAGGACCCCCATGTAAGTATGAATGACCCTCTGGGAGACATTGACGCCTACGTTGTAGTTCTGATAGCCGTTTCTGGGGCTGTATATATAGGCCTCATTGACAGTTTCTTTGTTGATGAAGGTCTCGATCTTCTTCCTTGGATAGCAGTCCGTACCATATGCGGTGGCATCGAGCCTGATGGGCTTGCCGCTCACGAATTCTTCTATGACGTGCCCGCCGCCGTATTTGAAAGCGCCTGGATAGACCGTATTGCGGGGATCGTTGTCGGGCATGGAGGTTGCGCCCAGGTAGATGTCGACGGCGGCTATTCCGCAATATGCCGGGACATCGTTGAGATAACACTTCCCTCCACCGACCTTTATCCTTGGCTTGGAGTGGCCAAGGTTCATGAACATACCGCTCGAGCACATGGGGCCGAAAGTTCCCGTTGTGACGACGTCGACCTGCTGCGCGGCCTTTTTCGTCCCGTTGTTCTTCACTATTTCTACCATTTCATCGGCAGTCACCACGACGACTTTGCCCTTTTTTATCTTTTCATTTATCTCGGCGATACTCTTCAATCTGTCCTCCCTCGAACATCACGCGAATCCAGCTTCTGTGGCTGAAAGAGTCCGGCCGAACGGAAAAATGCCGGACGAACCGTACATATTATACACTAATTCGGGGCCTTTTTTTACTCTTTTAATCGATGGTTACGTTGAACTTGATCTCCGCTTCGGAACGTCTACCATAGATGGGTTTGAAGGTGCGGGCGCTGCCCGTGTCAGTGGCTGTGAGCCTTTCGTCAACAAGGATGCGGCCCCGGACATGGTCGAACTCGTCGTGAACAATGGATACACCCTCAAGACCCGAGAGGTGCTTCTCGCAGAGCCTCGAACCTGTACCGAAACAGATACAGGGGGTCCTGACCATCCCGGCTACCTCGACGGGTTTCATGGCCCCGTAACCGGTGAGCCTCGAGAAAGTCCCTTTTTCCACATGGTACAGGGACAAAAAGACCTCGGACTTTTTCGCGTCCAGGAGAGGGCAGAGGTAAAAACCGTCGCGGTCCGCAAGGGCGAAGGCAAGAGCGTCCAGGGTGGGAATACCCTTGATAGGTATCCCGGTGGCCGCATGTATACCTTTGCAGAAGGCCAGAGCAACCCGTATTCCGGTGAATGAACCCGGTCCCAGGGTGACGATGAGATCCGTCACGCCTTCAATGGAGTGACCGTTGGCCGCGAGGATTGCCGCAACCTTCTCGGGCAGTATCTGCGACGGGGACCGCGCTTCCTTGACCCTGAGTTCGTCTATGAACCCGTCCGGCCCTGCCAGCGCAAGCGTAAGGTGATCGATGGAATTATCGATGGCAAGGGAGAGTCTATTTGCCATGAAAATATTTGCCGAAATCGAAGATCCTGTCGAAATCGTTGTAGAAGGCAAAGACCATTATGAGAAGGAGTATGACCAATCCCACGGTCTGGGCAACCTCCTGCACCTTTTGCGAAATCTTCCTGCGTGTGACGATTTCGATGGCGTTGAAAAGGATATGCCCTCCATCGAGCACCGGGATGGGCAACAGGTTGATAATTCCCAGATTGATGCTGATCAGGGCAAAGAAGAAAACGAAATCACCGATTCCTTTTTTTGCTCTCTTGCTCGCTTCCTGGAAAATAAGGACAGGTCCGCCTATATTCTTGGGTGAAATGCTCCCCTGAATTATCTTTACGATCCCCACAACCGTTATCCGGGAGTACTCCCAGGTCATATAGAACGATAGCCCGACAGCCTTGCCGGGGGATTGCCTTCTTTTTATGACCTCGTCGGACCTTTCTATGCCCAGTATCTTGCGTTTGTACGGCTCACCAAAAATATCCTTTTCCTCGATGCTCATGGGTTTGACGGTAAGATTGACCTCGGTGCCCGCGCGATCGATGGTAACTTCTACGGTGTCCCCCCGTGCCTGATCGATGCTCGATGCGATGTCAAGGAATTCCTTTATTTCCTTACCGTCGATCTTTGCGATGATATCGCCTGCCTTGATGCCGGCCGCCTGCGCAGGCGTGTTTTCGGCAACCTTCCCGACTTTGGCGGAGGGGACGTTATAGCCGATGATGGAGACGAAATAAAAGACGAAAAGGGCAAGGAGGATGTTGAACAGGGGACCGGCAACGGCGATGAGTATTCTGACATAGGGTGGTTGATGAGAAAAAGACCGTGGTTTATCTTCTTCGGCAATTTCCTCGTCCGGCGATTCTCCGAGGAGTTTTACGTAGCCGCCCATAGGAACGGCCGAGATTGCGTATTCTGTCTCCCCCCTGGTGAAGCGAAAAAGCTTTTTCCCGAAACCGATGGAGAAGGTGAGGATCTTGATGTTGAAGAGCCTCGCCACAAGAAAATGCCCGAACTCATGCACCAGAATGAGCAGTGCAAGGGCAATAAGAAAGTACAAAAAGGAAATCATAATTTTTTTCGTCCTGTGTCAGTTATTTTAGTCATTGCAATCTCTCTTGTCCAGGAAGCGATCCGGTGGACCTGATCGATGCTGTCTATGACGGGTTCACCGGGATCCTCCGCCAGTGTTTCAGCTACCACCCGGGGTATATCGGTGAATCCGATCCTGCCGTCTATGAAGGCCTGAGCGGCCACCTCGTTGGATACATTGAAAGCGATCAATGCACTGTCGCCTGCCGCGAGAGCTTCATAAGCCAGCCGGATGGAAGGAAAGCGCTTCAGGTCCGGCGGATGGAAGGTGAGTTTTGTAAGCTCATCGAGACGGAGAGGGGAAAAGGGCAGGGCAATGCGTTGTTTGCCGTTCAGCGCATAAGCTATGGGGATTTTCATATCAGGGCAGGCCATGTACGCAAGAAACGAATTATCCGCAAGCTCGACGATGCCGTGGACGATGCTTTCCGGGTGGACAAGGGTCTTTATCCTTTCAGGCTCAAGGTCGAACAGCCATCGCGCCTCTATGATCTCNNGTGCTTTCTGAAAGGGCCGCCCGACGCGGTAATGATGACGGCTTTGATCTCTTCGCGGTCTATCCCGCTGAGGAGCTGATAAAGCGCCGAATGTTCGCTGTCGACAGGGATCAGCTCTGCCGATCCTTCGGCAAGGAGCCTCCTGATGATCCTTCCTGCCATGACCAGGCTTTCCTTGTTGGCCAGTGCAAGGGTCTTCCCGCACTTCAACGTTTCGATGGTGGGTTCGAGACCGATGCTTCCCGGCAGGGCGTTGACCACGACGGCGGCATCGGAGCGAACCATCTCCTTCATGCCTTCAATACCGCTGTAAAGGCGCGCTCCCGACGCAATTACGGCGTCTTTTCGATGTTCGTCGAAAACGCAGACTTCCCGGGGCCTGAATCGGGCTATCTGTTCGTTGAGGAGAGCGACGTTGTTTCCGCAGGCGAGGCCCTGAACCTCGAAGGATTCGGGATCGTTGGCGATGACTTCGAGTGTCGCTGTGCCGATAGAGCCTGTCGAGCCCAATATGAGGATCTTTTTCTTCATAATATTATCTTGTCCACACCAGACAGGTATAAAGGAAGGGGGCCGTAAAGATGAAGCTGTCAATACGGTCCAGCAACCCGCCGTGTCCGGGTATGAGCTGAGAGGAATCCTTCGTGTTGAAGACCCTCTTGCATGCGGACTCCAGAAGGTCGCCCGCCTGCCCGAGTATTCCCGTCGCCGCCCCCACGACGAGGGCGCCGGCAATGGAAAGGCCGAGAAGCTGATAAGCCGCCGTGGTGACAGCCAGGGACCCCAGGGCGGAGCCAAGAAGCCCCTCAACGGTTTTTTTCGGACTGATCTGGGGTGCGAGGGGGTGCTTTCCCAGATTCTTGCCGATGATGAAGGCGAAGGTGTCACTTGCCCATATCGAAACCAGAAGTATAAGCGGAAAAAGCGGGTCCAGTTCCTTGAGAAGATAGAGA
>DNYO01000293.1 GCA_003506795.1 Deltaproteobacteria bacterium | reverse complement strand
ATCCCCTATTCTGAGCGCGGCGTTGATCCCCGCCATGAGCCCCTGCGCGGCGGCCTCTTCGTAGCCCGTGGTCCCGTTTATCTGTCCCGCGAAGTAGAGGTTTTTCACGAGTTTCGTCTCCAGGGTCGGATAAAGCTGCGTTGGGTAGACAAAATCGTACTCTATCCCGTAACCCGGCCGGGTTATCCGCGCCTCTTCAAGGCCCTCGACGGTCCTTACCATCGCCACCTGGATATCGAGCGGCAGGCTTGTCGAAAGACCGTTGGGATAATACTCCACGGTATCCAACCCCTCGGGCTCGATGAATATCCGGTGCCTCGGCCTCTCGTCAAACCGCACGATCTTGTCTTCGATCGACGGGCAATACCGGACACCCGTGCCCTTGATGACGCCCGTGAACAGGGGAGAACGGTCGAAACCCGTGCGGATCACCTCGTGCGTCCTTTCATTCGTATAGGCGAGATAGCAGGGCATCAATCGGTTCTCTACCTTCTTCGTCATGAAGGAGAACGGAACCGGCCGATCGTCGCTTGGCTGGGGCGCCATTTTCGAAAAATCGATGGTCCTGCCGTCCAGCCTGGGACAGGTTCCCGTCTTCAATCTGCCCAGTTGGAAACCAAGCTCGCGAAGATTGTCCGACAGGCCCACAGAAGGAATATCGCCCAGTCTTCCCGCTTCGAAGTGTTCAAGACCGACATGGACGAGCCCTTTAAGAAAGGTGCCCGTGGTGACGATGACCGCCGGCGCCCAAAACCGCTCGCCGAAGAGCGTCTCCACGCCCGCCACGGCCCCTTTTTGAGTCATCAGTCTCTGTGCGACACCCTGGCGTATCGAGAGGTTCCCGGTCTCTTCCAGCCTTCTTTTCATCCGCCGCGCATACCGGGCCATGTCTGTCTGTATCCTCGTGGCGCGAACGGCGGGGCCCTTTTTCATGTTCAGGACCTTAAACTGAATGCCCGCGGCGTCCGCATTGAGACCCATTTCACCGTCGAGTGCATCGATCTCCCTGACAAGGTGGCCCTTGCCGAGACCACCGACAGCCGGGTTGCAGGACATAAAGGCAATGTGATCGAGGTTGATGGTCAGAAGAAGCGTCCTGGCGCCCATCCGGGTCGCTGCGAGCGCGGCCTCGCAACCGGCATGACCCGCCCCTATAATTATGATGTCGAAAGTGTCCATTCGTGCTCGCCCGAAAGCCGTATATTGTAGCAGGAATCGCGCATCTTTTCCAGCCGCTTCATCCATATCCTTTTATTATTATTGTTCAATTGTTTCGATCTTCATGATAGGATGGAAATAAGGAGGTATATCCATGGAAGAGAAAGCCATTGGTGTTGTTGTCCGGTATTTTGCCAAGATCGGGGTGGCAGCCATCAGGATCACCGACGGAGAGCTCAAGGTGGGTGACCGCATTAGAATAAAGGGGCACTCGACCGACCTTGAGGAAGACATTGAATCGATGCAGGTCGAGCATGAGAATGTCCCGAAGGCCGGCGTGGGCACGGACGTGGGCATCAAAGTAAAAGAAAGGGTCCGGGAACACGACGTCATATATCTCCTGACATAGACGGACACTGCTTTCAAATATAAGAACGGAGCCTGCCGCTCGACCGTTTCACCGGCACACATGTATCTTTTTGTCGTTCAGAGCTGACAGGCAGGCCCTTCTATGCTATAAAATACGGTAAAGATTCTACGGAAAATGGAGGAACGATGGAAGACAAAGAATTGATGCAGCGTTTTCTGGATGTGTTCGAAACGGCAACCCCCATTCTTGATGACCTTAAAAAAGGATTTTTCGCCCAGCAGGCGGGTCTTATACAGGAGTGCGAGAAGAAATTCGGAGACCTCCTCATTTCGCGCGTTCCCTACGTCGAAAAGATCATCGGTGAAAAGGAGAAGAGCGAGGCTGACAAGAAATATGTAAGGCTTCTCCCAGCGCTGCAAACGATTGCTCTCGCCATCGAAAACCTCATGTACAAGATGGAAGCGAAGGTTGCGTCAAATATCCTTTTCAGCGAAAAGGCGCTTTCAGAGATCCGTGACCTGTATACCATCATGCAGGAACAGTTTCGCGACACGAAGGATTATGTCATCACGAAAAACCCCGGCCTCAGAGATTCCATAAGACAGCATATGGAAAAGATGTTCAAAGCTATCGAAGAACTGGCCATCGTTCACCAGAACCGGCTCATCACGGGAATATGTATGCCCCAGGCGTCATATCTCTATCTTGATATCACCGATTCATTGAAGAGGATCTCCAGGGGGCTCGTCGATTTTACCGACAGGGTTTAGTGGTTGGGGATTTCTCATCAGGCCCTCGCCCGGTTAATCAGCGGCGGCGACATCTTAAGCAAACTGGCTGTTTTCCCCTTCACGGGAGAGGTTTTTCTCGTGGGAGGAGCCATACGGGAACTCGCCCTTGGCAGACAACCGCGGGATTACGATCTTGCCCTGTCCAACGCCGATGACTTGAGGCGTCTTGAACAGTTTCTCGGCAGGCGGTCATTCCTTCTCGGTAAAAAACCCATCCAGACACACCGGATCGTCACGGAAGAAACAGTCCTTGACGTCACCATCCTGGAAGGGACCATCCAAAAAGACCTCTTCAGAAGGGACTTTACAATGAACGCCATCGCCTTCGATGTACGGCGGGGTTCAATCATCGATCCCCTTGGCGGCCTCGAGGACATCGAACGACGGCTCATCCGGTATCCCCACCGGGACACTATCGCAAGCGACCCACTGCGAATGCTCAAGGCAGTCCGGCATTTCACCGCTCTCGAAGGCTTTGCCCTCGATCCGGAGCTGATCGAGGCCATGACATCATCGAGAGCCCTCATCAAAATAACGGCGCCGGAGAGGGTCAAGTACGAACTGGACCTCATCATGCTTTCAGAAGGCGTCGATCAAGGCATGGACATCCTCACGAAAACGGGGCTTACCTTCGAGCTTTTTCCTGAACTTGCGGCCCTTCGCCTCATGGATGTGGAAAAGAAATTCTCCCTGGAGACCTTCGGTCACACGATGCTGGGCTTTTCTTTTCTGCACACCCGCGCCGCCCGCTATCTACCCGATCCGCTGTCGGTCAGGGACGTGGGTTATGCCCTCCTGTTTCACGACCTGGGAAAGGCACATACCTATTCTTACGATCACGATAAAGGACTCGTCCATTTTTTCCATCACGAACGACTGTCGAAGGAAATAGCCGCCATCATCATGGAACGGCTCCGTTTCAGCACGCAGGAGATGAAACGGATAACTGCCCTCATAGAAAATCACATGCGCATCTTCCTTATCAGTTCTTCTGACGCTACGGAAAAGGCCGTCAGAAGACTCATCTACAAAATGGGCGATCTCACACCACAGCTCATTGTACTCACCTTGTGCGACATGTACGGCAGTTCCGGAGGAGAGGAAAATCCTTCGACGCGGCAGGTCGTTCAAAATTGCGACGCCATCATGGCGGCCTGGCATCAATCGAAAGAAGAACCGCTCCCCCGCCTTCTGTCGGGCAACGATCTTCTCGCTGCCGGCTTTGAAGAGGGACCTCTTCTCGGCAGGTGCCTTGACACCGTTCGTGACAAACANNTCCGTTACCTCGTTACCGCTGCACACCGGAAGGGCACCTGCGTGGCTTTTTGACAAAATGAAGCGCCTTTGCGGTGCGCTCACCGAGATCATCGTCATGGAGTACGGGACCCGCGAGCTTCTTGCCCGGCTTGCCGACCCCCTTTGGTTCCAGGCGTTGGGGTGCGTCGTCGGTTTTGACTGGCATTCGAGCGGCCTGACAACGACACTCTGCGGCGCTCTGAAGGAAGGCCTTACCACACTTGGCGACGACGTGCCGCTGGCCGTATGCGGAGGCAAGGCAAAACGCGCCATCAAAACACCCGATGATATCCGGTATTACGGTGAAAAGTGGGGCATCGACGTCTCCGATATGATAACAATGAGCAGGCTTTGCGCCAAAATAGACAACACCGCCATTCAGGACGGCTACAGCCTCTATCACCACACATTTATCTTTACACCCGATGGCTCCTGGGCCATCATCCAGCAGGGCATGTCGGGTGAAAAGAAAGATGCCCGGCGCTACCAATGGCTCTGGCGTGACAATCTCGACATCATGTCAGATCCTCACACGGGCATCACCTGCGACCGCACGCAGGAGGTCCTTAATTTCGTTGCCGGACAGAGCCGGGACGCAAGAAACGCGATCGTTGATTTTGCCGCGGAAGACCCCGACAAAATGACCGAGACATGGCACGACGTCGCCCTTTCCATGCCGAAGCGCCACTACATATCGGCCGGTGATGTCAACACGGGGCGCCTCGTAAAGGCCTTTAAAACAATCCACGAGGCACATCCTCAGTCTTTCAGGGACCTCATCGAAATACGCGGCGTCGGTCCAAGGACGATGGGCGCCCTCGCCCTTGTGTCGGAGCTGGTCTACAACGCGCCGCCGAGCTTCAAGGATCCCGCCCGCTTCAGCTTCGCCCACGGCGGAAAGGACGGATACCCCTTCCCCGTCGACAGGCCGACCTACGAACATTCCATCGATTTCCTCAAAACCTGCATAGACAAGGCAAAACTGGGCGACCGCGACAAGATGGACGCCTTCAGAAGAATGGCAAAAATCTAAAGAAGTCGAAACGCGAAACTGTTTATCCCGCTCTGAGAGACCATGTATTCGGGTTAACGGGTCTTGTGGGTTTGATGAACCGGATGTAAAACCCTTCGCGGTCCTCATTATCGAAAAGCCTTTCGATCTCTTCAGGGTCCCTGAATGCGGGATAAGAAAGGAGACTCCGGGGACACAGATAAAACGTATCACATCCCGCCTGTTCCTTGAATATGCCCATAGGAGAAGCATGGCCCCGACATTGACAAACAGAATAGAATAATTAGATTGAGTAAGATTTTAGAGCCCCTTAAAAAGGAGTCGGCCATGTTGATCATCGAAGATCTCCGGGTAGAACTGGCAGGAAGGACCCTTCTCAAAGACATCGATCTCCAGATCAGGCCGGGAGAGACCCATATACTCTTCGGTCCCAACGGGTCCGGCAAGACGTCCCTTCTCATGACGATCATGGGTTACCCCCAGTATGTTGTCAAGAAAGGAAAGATCACCTTCGGGGGGACGGACATCACCCATGCCCCCATCAATGAACGTGCAGCCCTCGGCATAGGCATGTCCTACCAGCGTCCGCCCACGATAAACGGCCTGAAGACGAGGCAGATGCTCGATATCTGCGCAAAGAGGACGATTGACGCAGGGGAAATGGCGCGGTCTCTCAACTTCGAGGATTTCCTCGACAGGGATATCAACGCCGGTTTCTCCGGGGGCGAGATCAAACGTTCCGAACTGCTCCAGCTCAAGGCCCAGAACCCCGATCTCATGCTCTTCGACGAGCCTGAATCCGGGGTAGACATTGAGAATATGGCCCTTATCGGCACGACAATAGCCCAGATACTTGAAAAGGAATCCCCCAGGGCGGGGAACACAAAACCCGTCGCGCAGCAATGGAAGGAGAGGACCAAGATGGGGCTCATCATCACCCACACCGGGTATATCCTTGATTACGTACCGGCCGACAAGGGTCAGGTACTCTTTAACGGTGTACTCGCATGCGCAGGCAATCCCCGGGAGATCTTTCAGTGCATAGGTCAGCTGGGTTACGAGGAGTGTGTGAAATGTACACTGTAACGGAGCTTGAAGAAAAGGCCCGCCGGGCCCTCGGCAAGAAAGCGACCTTCGGCGACGATGTTGACCTTGACTCCTTTGACAGGACTTTTGTTCCCCATAAATACCTCGCCGAAGAAGAGATCTGCGCCCTTCCCGAGGACGAACAGAAACGCCTCATCATGTCCGGGCTCGATGTGACCGACAAAGGAAGGGGTGGAACATATTTTCAGAAGGACACCACCGTCATCCATTGCCATAGCGACGAGGAAGGCATCGAGGTCATGCCGGTGACAGAGGCACTGAAAAAACACGACTGGGTCAAAGAGTATTTCTGGCAGCTCGTCCCTGTGGACCAGGACAAATATACCGCTTCAGCTTTCCTTGAGCTCCACGACGGATACGTTATCAGGGCCCTGCCCGGAAGCAAGAGCATCTATCCCATTCAGGCGTGTCTCTACCTCGACAAGGAAAACCTTCAGCAAAACGTCCATAACCTCATCATCGCCGAGGAGGGATCGGAACTCCACATAATCACCGGATGTGCCACGTCCCCTCATATGAAGCGCGGCGTACACGTCGGTATTTCGGAGTTTTTCGTGAAGAAGGGCGCCAAACTCAGCTTCACCATGATTCACAACTGGGCCGAAGAGATGACCGTACGTCCCCGTTCTGTCGCGCGTGTGGAAGAGGGCGGTGTTTTCATCAATAATTACATCTGCATGAAACCCGTCCGGTCCATTCAGATGTACCCCACCACGCATCTCGTGGGGAATGATGCCACGGCAATGTTCTACAGCGTCATCGTGGGGACCCGCGGGTCGTATCTCGACATCGGCGGAAGGATATTTCTGAAGAACAGGGGCTGCCGCGCGGAGATCGTGCAGCGCTCCATCAGCAACGGCGCGCATATCATTAACCGGGGCCACCTGATCGGCGAGGCCCCTGATATCAAAGCCCATTTGGAATGCAAGGGGCTCCTGATCGGCGGCGGGATCATCGATTCCATTCCGCAGCTCGAAGGGCATGTCGAAGGGGTCGATATGTCCCATGAGGCAGCCGTTGGAAAACTGGCAGAGGAAGAGATCAACTACCTGATGTCGAGGGGTATAAGCCAGGAACAGGCGACCTCGACCATCGTCCGCGGCTTTCTCAGCGTGGACATAAAGGGACTTCCCGGCCCCTTAAAGGAGGAGATAGACCGTACCATCGATACGAGCAACAAAGACACCATTTAAGGAGAAACCGTGAGACGCAGAGATTTTCTGAAGATTACGTTATCATCCCTCGTCGCGAGTCAGTTGCCTGCCCGCGTCCTTGCCCAAACCCAGGGCCCGACGGTGGCCGTTGCCGAAGGGATCGATTACGCCGCCATCACCCGGAAGGTGATCGGCGCCATGGGCGGCATGAAGACATTCGTGAAACCGGGCAACACCGTAGTAGTCAAGCCGAACATGGGTTGGGACAGAAAACCGGAATATGCGGCAAATACCCATCCCGTTGTCGTGAAAACCATAGTCGAAGAGGTTCTTGCCGTCGGGGCCAGGAGGGTCAAAGTCTTTGACAATACCTGCAATGACCCGCGCCGCTGTTATGAGAACAGCGGCATCCAGGCGATATTGAAAGGAATGAAAAACGTCGACGTCAGGCTCGTCGAGAACGACCGTTTCAAAAAGACCGCCATCAACGGGCGTTTTCTTAAGGAATGGCCCCTCTACGACGATGCCCTCGCAGCCGATGTCTTCATCAATGTCCCCATAGCCAAACATCACGGGTTGACGGGGCTCACGATGGGTCTCAAGAACATGATGGGCATCATGGGTGACAACCGGGGATACATCCACCGCAGCATTGAAGACGCCCTGTGTGATATCAGCAGCGTGGTCAAGAGCCATCTTGTCATTGTCGATGCCACGCGGATCCTCACGGCCCATGGCCCGCAGGGCGGAGACCTCAAGGACGTGAAGGTGCTCAACAAGGTAATCGCATCCCGGGACATCGTCGCCATAGACGCATACACAACAACTTTCTTCGGGATGAAGCCGGAGGACGTCTCCACTACGGTCACCGCGTACAAGCGAGGCATGGGGGAGATGAACCTGAATAAAATAAAGGTAGTAAAGGTCTGAAAGACGGTTTAATTGCCACTAAAACGCGTGACCGACTATTTGATGACATAATGGTCGACCTCTAAATCACTGATCGGTTGTACTTTTTTATGTGGATATTGCATATGATACATTGGTCCGGGCATTTGGCAATCGATATACCCTACTATGATAATCGGGTCATCGGTTATCATAGTTTGATGGAAACCGAACTATGAGAATTACGTCTGCCCGCATCTCCCAGTTGTTCTTTCTCGTTCTCTTTCTCTTCCTGTTCGTCATTACCGATTACAGAGGGAAGGACGAGATCACCGTGGCGGTCAATAGTTTCTTCAGGGCCAACCCTCTCGTCCTGGCAAGTTATGTTTTCGCGGTAAAGGGTTTTACCCTGCTTCTCCTGCCGGCTCTTCTTATGACTGTCTTCACGCTGGTCCTGGGAAGGTTCTTCTGCGGCTGGATATGCCCCCTGGGGACCCTGATCGACCTCGTGACAGGGTGGATACCAAAGACGGCCCCGATCCGTTTTTTGAGAGGCTCCTTCAAATATTATCTCCTCTTTACGCTGCTCGTCATGGCCTTATTCTCCGTAAACGTGTCAGGCATGTTCGAC
>DNYO01000051.1 GCA_003506795.1 Deltaproteobacteria bacterium | reverse complement strand
TGCTCGCGGTAAATCTGGTCTTTTACAGCGCCTACACGACGCTTTTCTACTTCCTCAAGGACTTTGGGACCGAGAAGGGAATAAAAAATCCCGGCTTCTTTTTTACGGTTGCCATGATCGCCATGATCGTCGTCAGACTTGCAGGCAGCCGGTATTTCGACAGGATGAAGAAGGCGCGCGCAGCCGCGGTTTGCATGGCCATTCTGGCCGTCTGCCACGTCCTTGTGTTTTTTGTCCGTGATTCAGCGGTATTTCTGGCACTGGGCGCCGCTTTCGGTGTTCTCTGGGGAGTGGGGATTCCGTTGATGATGGCACTTCTCTTCGATGTGTCGGAGGCGAGGTTCAGGGGGCTCAATATGAACCTCTCGCTGGTCATGATGCAGGGAGGTTTTTTCGCAGGCCCTCTTGCCGGGGGGTTCATCCTTGCACAATGGGGATACGGCATACTTTTTCTCTTCTGCGGCCTCCTGAACGCAGCGGGAGTAGTTTTGCTCACGGCTCTGCCTCGGTCGAGAGGGAATGGTAATTAGTAATTAGTGAATAGTAATTAGTAATTAGTAAGGGCAAAGGGCAAAGGGCAAAGGGCAAAGGGTTGAGGGGTTGTGTAAAGGGTGAGGGGGGTGATGATGAGTTTTGCGGTGACTGCGGGATTGCAGGAGATTAAAAAAGCGTAAGGTTTTAAAGTTGCACCACCTTACGCTCTTCTCTTGGCTTCTTACTATTCACTAATTACTAATTACTAATTACTACTTACTACTTACTCTTCACGGTATTTTATCAGCTTTCGAGGATAAAGATGACTTCCAGGGTGACGCGGAATTCTATTATCTTGCCGTCCTCAACTCTCGCGCGCTGTTCCTTTACGCGTAGACCGGTTATGCCACGCAAAGTCTTGGAAGCCCGTCTGAAACCGATTATGACGGCGTCTTCGAAGCTCTTGGGAGATCCTGCGATGACTTCCGTAACACGTGCAACTCTTCCCTCAGACCTCATATATCCTCCTTATGCCTTTTTAGTCAAGGTTATCAGGGTGAGTATACCGTGTCAACTGTTTTAAGGCCCGTATGGCTCTGCGGAGAGACAAATTACCTCTTATAGAGACCAACGGTCTGAGCCTCGCCAAGTATATGCCCCTGCATCGCTCTTTCGAGGTCATGTTTTGTCGAATTCCCGCCGATGGTGAGGACGGTGTCGAGGGCATAGAGCTTGAAGAAATACCTGTGTGTGCCCGACGGGGGGCATGGTCCTCCGTAACTCGTTTTTCTGAAATCGTTCCGGCCCTGGATGGCACCTGCCGGGACTGTGTTTTCCTTGATCTGACTTGTGCCCGGATCCATGTTCCAGACGACCCAGTGGACCCATATGCCTACGGGCGCATCGGGATCGTCCACGATCAGGGCCAGCGATTTTGCTCCCCTGGGGACGTTTTCGATAACGAGGGGGGGGTTCACATCCTTTCCGTCACAGGTGTACTGTTTCGGAATGTTGCCGTTGTCCTTAAAGACCGGACTTGTGATCGTCAATGTGCTCATTTTTGCAACCTCCTTGCCGGCGGCTCCCGATAAGAAGAGTAAGACCGCCATCAGGCAGACAAACGGTATTCGATATCTCATTCGATCTACCTCCCTGCCGGCATGCGTATAAATACATTATAGCAGATTGGCTCGCCCGGCATTCTTCTTCACTTTCACACCCGGTTCGGTTATAGTACATCTCTGCTACCCCATGATGATGACGGAGAACCATACATGAACATTCAGCATATCGAAAAGATTGCGGGCGAACTGAACATAACCCGCGAGAGGATAAAGGCGGCAGCGGGACTCCTCGCGGAAGGCTCGACGGTCCCTTTTATCGCACGATACCGGAAGGAGGCGACAGGGTCCCTCGACGAGGTCGCGATCAGCGCTGTACGGGACCGCCTGGAGCAACTGGCGGAGCTGGACAAACGCCGAGAGGCCATATTCCACTCTCTCGACGAGCGCGGGCTCCTCACCGACGATCTGAAGAAAAACATCGAGGAGGCGCAAACCCTCGCCGTTCTCGAAGATCTCTACCTGCCGTTCCGTCCCAAGCGCAGGACCCGGGCCACCGTTGCCAGGGAAAGAGGACTGGAACCTCTGGCGCAGCGGCTGTACATAAGCGACGGCACCGCTCTTGCGGGTTTCGATGCTCTCCGGGAGGCCTCTGCATTCATCGATGCCGAAAAGGGTGTCGAGTCCGCCGAGGATGCACTTGCCGGAGCTCGCGACATCATTGCGGAGTGGATAAGCGAAGATGCACCGGCGCGGGCAGCCCTGAGGGACCTTCTGCTCGCGAAGGCCATTGTCACCTCGAAGGTGGTGTCCGGCAAGGAAGAAGACGCCGTCAAATACCGGGATTATTACGAGTGGCAGGAGCCCGTCAGACAGGCTCCGTCTCACCGCGTGCTGGCCATGAGGCGGGGGGAGAAGGAAGGGTTCCTGATCCTCCGTATAGAGGGCTGCGACGAAGAGGCGCTTGCATGGCTGAAGGCGCACTTCGTTACGAACGATACTCCCGCGCCCGCCGAGGTGACGAGAGCACTTGAAGACAGCTACCAGCGGCTCCTTTTCCCGTCCATGGAAACCGAAGTCCGCCTCGTCATGAAGGAGCGAGCCGACAAGGAGGCGATCAGGGTCTTTGCGGACAATCTTCGCCAGCTGCTTCTTGCTCCCCCGCTGGGGGAAAGAAACGTTCTTGCAATCGACCCGGGATTCAGGACGGGGTGCAAGGTCGTCTGCCTCGACAGGCAGGGTAAGCTGCTTCACTTTGACACGGTCTACCCCCATACGTCGAAGAAAGAGGTTGATGAGGCCGGCCGTAAGGTTACAGCCCTTTGCGGACAGTACCAGGTGGAGGTCATCGCCGTCGGGAACGGAACGGCCGGCAGGGAGACGGAATCATTCCTGAAAGGGCTTGACCTGCCGAAAGCCATAGAGGTCATCAGCGTCAACGAAAGCGGTGCGTCGATCTACTCCGCGTCGGAGGCGGCGCGGGAGGAATTCCCCGATCATGACGTAACCGTGCGGGGTGCCGTGTCAATCGGCAGGCGTCTCATGGACCCCCTGGCCGAGCTGGTCAAGATCGACCCGAAATCGATCGGCGTGGGCCAATATCAGCACGATGTAGACCAGTTTGCATTGAAGAGGAGCCTCGACGACGTGGTCATGAGCTGCGTCAATGCCGTCGGGGTGGAGATCAACACGGCAAGCACACAGCTTCTGGGCTATGTGTCCGGCCTCGGCCCGTCGCTCGCGAAGGCCATCGTGGCCTATCGCAGCGAAAACGGCCCTTTCCGTTCGAGAAAGGAATTTAAGAAAGTGCCCCGGCTTGGACCGAAGGCCTTCGAACAGTCTGCGGGATTCTTGCGGATTCGGGGTTCGTCAAACCCTCTCGACGCAAGCGCCGTCCATCCGGAGAGCTACCCGGTGGTCGAAGCCATGGCGGCGGATACAGGCCGCGGCGTCACGGACCTCATGGCCGACGAAGGCTTAAGGAAAAAGATCGATCTCAGGAATTATGTTTCGGAAACAGTGGGCCTACCCACCCTGACGGACATCATGGCTGAACTTGCCAGGCCCGGAAGGGACCCGCGGGAACAGTTCCACGCGTTTTCCTTCGCAGAGGGTATAGAAAAAATGGAGGACCTTCGGCGGGGCATGAGGCTTCCCGGGATTATTACCAACATCACAGCCTTCGGGGCTTTTGTCGATATCGGCGTTCATCAGGACGGCCTTGTCCACGTGAGCCAGCTTGCGAACAGATTCGTGAAGAATGCAGCCGATGTGGTGAAGGTCCGTCAGCAGGTGATGGTGACCGTGATATCCGTAGACATCGCGCGCAAGCGCATTTCACTTTCCATGAAAGAGTGAAGCTGCCCAACCGGGAAAAATGCGGGACCGGAAAGAGATCAGTTTTCTCGCCATTGAAACGGGTGATGGTTTGATGTAATCTTTCCTTTGAGGAAACGGTGCATGGTGCACCAGAGCAGAAATATGTGTAACGAATCGCGAGGAGGGAATGATGAAGGTGATATCTTCGAGGAACGGTCTCGCACTGGTTTTTATGGTTTTCATGCTCGCAGTGGTTCTTGCGGCAGGTCCGGCATTAGCCGAAAAGCCTCCCTGGGCAGGCGGCAAGGATAAGCCGCAGAAATCGAAAGGGTCCGGAAAGCACGATGTCAAAGGGGACTACGACGACAGGGGTGCACCCGGAAAGGACGGATGGAAAGGCGACCGCAAGGGGTCCTATGACAAAGGGAAACCTCACGAGAAGGGACGTTACTTTAATGAACAGCAGCGCGTCTACATTCATGACTATTATGCGGCCCAGTATAGAAAGGGGCACTGCCCGCCGGGTCTTGCAAAGAAGCACAATGGCTGCATGCCTCCCGGTCAGGCAAAGAAATGGGCGCTCGGCCGGCCGTTGCCGAGAGGGGTCATATTTTATGACCTTCCGCCGAGTGTGCTCGTCCAGTTGGGACCGCCGCCGTCGCACCATCGCTTTGTCCGCGTAGCGCAGGATATCCTTCTTATCGCGGTAGGTACGGGTATGGTGGTGGATGCAGTAGACGATCTCAGCTGGGAGTTCAGTCGCTAATCCCAGTGCAAATGTGCCAAAGTTCCCGGGTTCCAGGAATTCGGAAAAAGGGAAGGCCTTTCCGATGACTGTGAACCCTGGAACTTTGAAACTTTTATATTCTTTTGGAAAGGTGTATAATATCCACACGGTCGATACATACTATTTACCAGGCAGCTAACTCGCTGGATCGGCCGGCGCGGATGAAATAGGCCTTTGATTCCCGAAATACAGCGAACCAGTGCCAAAGGAGTTGAGATGTCGACCGTCGCAGAGTTCATTGAATTGAGAGAGAGCATTGAAGCTCTCGCCGGACAGATCGTTCTGTCCGTTAAGGATAAAGCAGTTCAGGCTTCACAACAGCGCCTGGAGGAAGCAAACAAACAGCTTGAAGTCCTTAAATCTATGGTTGCCAATGATGTTCAGGTGATTGTTGCCGAGCGTCTTTCCAGGCAATTGACAGGCCTTACAGAGAAAGTCGAGACCATGGCGGCCAAAAAGCCCGTAAGAAAGACAGCCGCCAAAAAGAAACCGGCAAAGACGGACTAAAGTCTTTCCCCGATACGAATCCGCGATACACGTCACTGCTGTCCAAAATAATCCACCCCCCGAACTGCCTTCTTTATAAAGCATGATTCAGGACAGGTTCTCTATTCGTCATTCGACGGGCAGGTTCTTGCCGGCGTCCTGGGAGAGTATCAACCTTCGCACCCCATGACCGTACCGGAAAAATGTCCCCACGATCTGTCCCCTCTGAGTCTTCTCGGTGCTTAGCGCCGCC